>CAJXVG010000050.1 GCA_913061495.1 uncultured Winogradskyella sp. | reverse complement strand
ATCTACACGTAAGGAGTCGTCGGCAGCGTCAGATGTGTATAAGAGACAGACCATAGACCAATCTTAGTAAATGAGAGTCGGTTATACCTTTTTCCTTATATAAAATACCACCATTAATGACTTGGGATTTTTCAGAAATAGAAGAAATATAGGTTTTTATAAAATCTTTATTTTTTGGAATTACATCAGCATCAAGAAATAGAAGCCAATTATATTTTGCATTCTTGGCAAGTTTATTTCTTATGGCGCTGCGACCTATATTTTTTTCTAAAATTACATAACTGCAACACGGTAACTCTTCAATTTTTTTATTCTGTTGTTGTGTAAGTATATCATCAGAACGATCATCATAGCAAAGTATCTCAAAAGCAATGTTTTCAACTTTACATTGTACATGTAATTTAGAAACAAGCTCTAAAATGTTATAATTAAAAACAGGGATTAATATTGAAATCATGAAAGCGCTAATAGAGTTTAAAAGTATAGAATTTTAAATTACTTTTTTGCGAAAAGTATAGTTTCCTTTTTTAACCCATTTAAATTGTTTTCTGTCGTTTCTAAGTTTTTTATTTCAACAGCAAAGCCAACGGAAGATAATCGGTCTTTTAGTCCTTGGGGAGAATAAATTCTAACGTGATCTTTTTGTCCAAAGGCCTTTTCTCGCTCATCTTCAGAAGTAATATTTTTATTTTCATAAATGTCTCCGGTTTTAAAAGGTGTTTGAATTAAACACAAACCATTTGGTTTTAGCACACGGTAGAGTTCTTTCATGGCTTCAATGTCATCTTCAATATGTTCTAAAACATGAAAACAGATGATATAATTAAAATAGTTATCACTTTTAGAGATAGCAGTAATGTCAAAATGATAGTTAGCATCAAATTCTCCCACAAAATCAGAATCGTAATAGTCTATAGTGTTATTAGATTTTAACTTAGAACTTAAACTCTTTGATGGTGAAAAATGAAGAACCTTCTCTGTAGGTTTTAAATCATTTAAAATTTGATAGAGCTTTCTGGTTCTAGCTAAACTACCGCAGCTTGGGCAAAGTAAATCTTGGTTTTCTAACGCAACAAAATGCTTCAGGTTATAATTGCAGATATTGCATTTGTAGTTGTTTCCTGCATATTTAAGCGCTATCATTTTTCTCAAAAAAACCTCGTTTTGAGCCAACACTTTTTCTGAAAAAACACGTTTCGCTATTTTTTTTAAGGTTGTGTACACATTTTAATATTAAGGCTTCCTCTGCACCACTTCAAAAACCTTATTCTCATCACATTTTAAGGTTTTGCTTGGGTATTTTAAAAGTAAAGCATAATCATGTGTGGCCATTAAAATAGTATTTCCGTTTTTATTGATGTCTTGCAAAACTTCCATCACTTCTATACTGGTTTGTGGATCTAAGTTTCCGGTTGGCTCATCCGCAAGTATAAGTTCAGGATCATTTAACAAAGCTCTTGCAATCGCTATACGCTGTTGCTCGCCACCAGATAATTCATGTGGGAATTTAAAGCCCTTTGTTTTCATAGCAACTTTATTGAGCACGGTTTCAATGCGGTCTTTTATTTTGTCCTTTTCTTTCCAGCCAGTAGCTTTTAATACAAATTCTAAATTTTGATTTATAGTACGATCTGGTAATAATTTAAAATCCTGAAATACAATTCCCAATTTTCGTCTTAAAAAAGGGATGTCTTTCTCCTTCATGGTCCGTAAATTAAAATCTACGATAGAGCCTTGGCCTTCAGTTAATTCTAAGTCTCCATAAAGTGTTTTCATAAAACTGCTTTTACCGCTTCCTGTTTTTCCTATTAAATACACAAAGTCGCCTTTTTGCATTTCAAAATTAACTTTAGAAAGGACTATACTTTCACCTTGGTATATGGTTGCATCCTTGAGTTGTAAAACGGTTTCAGACATAAGTTATGGCTTAGATATTAAGTAGCGTAAAAGTATTATTAATAAAAAGAATTATCAAGCAAACGTTAAAATGATTAACGTAGTGTATTAAGAATTCATATAATAATTCTTTAGCAAATTGTGGTTTGGTTTATAATTATAAGTTAATTCTTCCGTTATAGATTTTGTATTGATTTATATTTGAATCAGTATAAATCATCAATAAAATAATCAAAAAACACGAAGCTTATGCTGTTGTCAAAAAAGCTCTCAATCTTAATACTTCTTGTGGTATCATTTTACAGTTTTGCCCAAAAATCTGCTGTTTACACTAATGATTTACAAGACTACCAAAAGGCTTTAACACTATATAATAATCAGCAATATAAAGCAGCCCAATCCTTATTTGATGATATCAAGGATGAAACGGAAGATGTAACCATAAAATCTGACTGTGCTTATTATATTGCTAATTGTGCAGTACGCTTAAACCAGCAAAATGCAGATGATTTAATTACAGATTTTGTTGAAGAATACCCAACGAGTACCAAGCGTAATACAGCGTATTTAGATGTTGCCGATTATTATTTTGAAAACTCACGTTATCCGTATGCCAGAAAATGGTACGATAAGGTTGATGAAGGTAGCATAGCACGTTCAGAACGTGATCGTTTTAATTTTAATTATGGTTATTCACTGTATTCTACCAATAGTGAGCAACAAGCCAATAAATATTTAAACCGAGTAGTAAACTCTAAGGAATATGGCTCTCAAGCCAAATATTACATTGGTTACATGGCGTATGAAGGCGATGACTATGATACAGCAAATCAATATTTTGACCAGGTTAGCGATAATGAAAAATATAAAGAGAAATTGTCTTACTATCAGGCAGACCTCAACTTTAAACTAGGAAAGTTTGAAAAAGCAATTGAATTAGCTGAGGTACAACTTAAAAAAAGCAACTCAGAAGAAACCTCGGAGCTTTCAAAAATAATAGGGGAAAGTTACTTTAACCTAGAAGACTATAAAAAAGCCCTCCCTTATTTAAAGGCTTACAAGGGTAAGCGAGGAAAATGGAATAATACCGATTATTATCAACTTGGGTATACATATTACAAACAAAATGATTTTGATAAAGCCATTTCAGAATTTAATAAAATTATAGATGGAAATAACTCTGTAGCTCAAAATGCTTATTATCATTTGGGCGAAAGTTATGTCAATTTAGATAAAAAACAAGAAGCATTAAATGCGTTTAGAAATGCATCACAAATGGATTATGATTTAAAAATTCAGGAAGATGCATGGTTAAATTATGCTAAAATAAGTTATGAAATTGGTAATCCATACCAATCTGTACCTCAGGTATTGACCAGTTATTTAGATAAATATCCTAATACCAACTATGAAGCTGAAATTGAAACTTTACTAATAGATTCTTACATCACTTCAAAAAATTACAAAGAAGCTCTAGAACTCTTAAAGGGCAAAAATAGTTTTGAAAACAAAGTCGCTTATCAGAAAGTGGCTTATCTACGAGGAATTGAGCTTTATAACGAAACCAACTATAATGAGGCTTTAGATTTGTTTAAAAGTTCATTGAAAGAACCTAGAGACCCAGTTTTTGTGGCAAAAGCAACCTTTTGGAAAGCAGAAACAGAGTATAATCTAACTAATTACAACGAAGCTTTGATTGGGTTTAAACAGTTTAATGGTTTAGCAGAAGCGTCAAATTTACCTGAAAATGAAAACCTCAATTACAATTTAGCTTACACTTATTTTAAATTAAAAGAGTATTCAAAAGCATCAGAATATTTTCAAAAATTCTTGAATAAAAACACTGGTGACAGATTACGAAACAATGACGCTTATTTAAGATTAGCAGATGGTTATTTTGTATCTAGTAATTATCAAAGTGCAATTAATGCATATGAAAAGGCAATACAAATAAATGAAATTGAAACAGATTACGCAGCCTTTCAAAAAGCAATGAGTCAAGGTTATTTGGGTAAAGGTTCAGCAAAAATCTCAGAATTAAACAGTTTTATTGAAAGTTACCCTAAATCTGCTTTGCGAGATGATGCAATGTATGAACTGGCAAATTCTTACGTTAAGACAAATGAGACAGATAAAGCAATGCAAATTTATGATAGATTAAATTCAGAATATAGCCGTAGTGCTTTCACTTCAAAAGCGTTATTGCGTCAAGGTTTAGTGTATTACAATGCTAATGACAATGAACGTGCTTTAACAAAGTTTAAAAAAGTAGCGAGTGATTTTCCTGAATCTGGAGAAGCGATTCAAGCTGTGTCAACAGCACGATTAATTTATATTGACATGGGTAGAGTAGATGATTATGCCAATTGGGTAAGAACATTAGATTATGTTGAGGTTACCGATGTTGAGTTGGATAATGCAACTTATTTAGCGGCAGAAAAACCATATTTAGATAATAACACGGACAATGCAATTAAGCAGTTCAATAAATATCTTAATCAATTCCCAAATGGAATTAACGCGTTAAAGTCGCATTTTTATTTAGCACAACTGTATTATAAAAAGAATTTGTTTGACAATGCAGAACCACATTATAAGTATGTTATTGATGCCGCCAAAAACGAATACACCGAACAAGCTATGGTTAAACTGTGCGAAATTTATTTGGGCAATTCAAATTGGTCACAAGCCATTTCAGTTTTAGAACGTTTGGAAAACGAAGCAGATTATCCGCAGAATGTATTGTACGCGCAATCTAATTTAATGAATGCATATTATCAAACGGATGATTTTTCAAAAGCTGAAAATTATGCTGAAAAGGTTTTGGATAATTCAAAATTAGACACAAAAGTAAAAAGCGATGCGCAGTTAATTATTGCACGTTCGGCAATGAAAACAGGTAATGAGGGCAAAGCAAAAATAGCGTACGCTAATGTTGAAAAAATTGCCACAGGAAGAGTTGCGGCAGAGGCATTATATTACAATGGTTATTTTAAAAATAAGGATCAAAAATACGAAGCTTCTAATACTGTAATTCAGAAACTAGCCAAAGATTACAGTAGCTATAAATACTACAGTGCAAAAGGTTTGGTGGTTATGGCAAAAAATTATTATGCTTTGGGAGATGCATTTCAAGCCAACTATATTTTAGAAAGTGTTATTTCAAACTTTGCAGATTTTGAAGATGTCGTAGCAGAAGCAAAGCAAGAGTTGTCTAAAATAAAAACTGAAGAAGCAAAAACGAACTCATCAATCGAGACAGACAACTAAGTAAGTAACAGTTTTGCAGTTAAAATTAAGTGTCGTCTATGTGCAATCAAAACATTCAAAATGAAAATTAAATCAATTTTATTCATAACCTTTTTATCAAGTAGCTTTACTTTTGTTCTTGCTCAAGAACGAAACAAAGATACCATTGCAGACCAAACCGTAAACGTAATTAAACCTTATACGCCAACCATTGCGGATGCGTTTAAAATAAAGGATACTCCTAGGTTAAATGATTCTAATACGGTAAAGAAAAAGGAAGTGAAGTACAATATATTTTCAATTCCGGTGGCATCTACTTTTACGCCTGCAAAAGGAAAAGCAGCGACAGTAGATAAGACAAAACCTGTAAAATTATATGACAATTATGCATCACTAGGAGTGGGAAGTTATACTACAATTTTGGGTGAGGTCTATCTAAATCATGAACTTAGCAGTGGCGAAAATGTTGGTGGTTATTTTAGTCATCATTCTTCTAACGGAGGAATTGAAGATATTGTTTTAGATGATAATTTTTCAAAAACCAATCTCAATGCACATTACTCACAAAAATTACGGGATTTTGCATGGAAAGTAGATGGTGGTTTTGATTTACTCACATATAATTGGTACGGTTTCCCAGAAGATTTTTATACAGATGAAGACATCGAAGTGATAGATCCTGGACACTCATTTAATAGTTTTTATGTGGGTGGTAAAGTGAATTTTGAAGATGCTATAGTGAAAGACGGTAGTGTTAGGTTTAGACGTTTTGGTGATGATCAAGATTCTGGAGAAAATAGATTTGTTGCAAAGACAAGTTTTGAAGTACCTCTACAAGATCAATATATTAACACAGAGTTTAAGGTTGATTATATTGGAGGTAATTTTGATAGAAACTATAATACTGAAGACGAAATCAAATACGGAAACGTCACTTTTACATTATCACCATCCTATCAATTGATTCAAGACGATTTAACTGTAGATTTAGGTGTGCGTTTGGTTTATTTAAATGATACCGAATTTGACGACAACAAATTTTATATCTATCCAAATTTTAAAGCATCATACCGTTTGGTAGACGAAATTTTAATTGCTTATGGAGGTATAACTGGAGACTTGGTGCAAAATTCATGTCACAACTTTGCAACTGAGAACCCTTTTGTGTCACCAACGTTAGGGATTGCACCCACGGATAGAGCTTACAAAGGATTTGTGGGTTTAAAAGGAAAACTCTCTAATAACGTAAGCTATAATATAAAAGGGAATTATTTCGCCGAGAACAATAAAGCTTTATTTAAAGCAAATGATGCGCAATCATTTGCCGAAGAAGACTATCAGTTTGGTAATTCTTATGGAGTTGTATATGACGATGTAACTACATTCTCTGTGGCAGGTGAGTTAAATATAGATGTTAACCGAAACTTTACTTTAGGGATTAAAGGAGAGTACTTTGGTTACAACACAGACGATGAAGATGAAGCCTGGAATTTACCAGACCTTACGGGATCGGTATTTTTGGATTATCAAATTTCTAAAAAGTGGTTTGCTGGTGGTAGTATTTATTTTGTCGGTGAGCGAAAGGATAGAATTGAGTTTGTAGGTACGCTCATTGAAGTTGATCCATTAACTGTAACTTTAGACAGTTACTTTGATGCAAATGCACATTTAGGTTATAAAATCAATGATCAACTTTCGGTATTTGCTAAAGCTAATAATATTGCCAATCAAGATTATGAACGTTACTTGAATTTCCCTGTACAAGGCATACAGTTTTTAGCAGGTGCTACGTATCAATTTGATTTTTAATAAACTATTTAAATAAGTGATTTTGCTTTTGTAAAGCGATAATTTACTTCAGTTTGTGGTACAAATAAGAAAAGCATTTCATTTGGAGTGCTTTTCTTATTTTTACGGCATGAATACAACCCTATTGTCAGGTCGAGCGCAGTCGAGACCTACTTTTAAAAAGCTAACCAAATGAAAAAAATCTTTGCAATTTTCACGCTGATAGCAATATTGTCTTGTAAACAAGAAAAAAAACTCGCTGATTTAATTGTTACCAATGCCAACATTTATACCGTAGATGATGATTTTACTACTGTTGAAGCTTTTGCTGTAAAAGATGGAAAGTTTATAGCTGTTGGGTCTTCGGAAGAAGTAACTAATAAATATCAAAGTGATTCTTTAATTGATGCTAAGGGCCAAACCATTACTCCAGGATTTATTGATGCACATTGCCACTTTTTAGGTTTGGGTTATAATCAACAAGCTGTGAATTTAGTGGGAACAAAGAGTTTTGAGCAGGTGGTAAAACGTGTTGTGGATTTTCAAAACGAAAATAACAGAGATTTTATAACCGGTAGAGGTTGGGACCAAAATGATTGGGAAGACAAAAATTTTCCAAATAAAAAGTTATTGGATAAACTTTACCCAGATACTCCGATTGCCTTAACAAGAATAGATGGCCACGCATTATTATGCAACCAAGCAGCATTAGACTTGGGAAATGTAACCGTTAACAGCCAAATTGAAGGGGGAGAAGTTGTTGTTGAAAATGGAGAGCTTACAGGCGTTTTGGTAGATAATGCAGAAACTTTAGTAATGGATCATTGGCCAAAACCAACAAGAAATGATATGGTACAAGCCTTAATGGATTCTCAAAAATTATGCTTTGATTTGGGCTTAACTACAGTAGATGATGCAGGGTTAAATCAAAATGCTATAGAAGTCATTGATAGTCTTCACAATTCCGGTGATTTAAAAATGCGTATTTATGCTATGGTGTCACATTCTCCTGAGAATTTAGATTATTTCTTGGATAAAGGTATAATTAAAACAGATCGTTTAAATGTTCGTTCATTTAAATTTTATGCTGATGGAGCTTTGGGTTCAAGAGGAGCTATGCTTAAAGAACCTTATTCGGATGAACCTGGTCATTTAGGACTAATGGTAACAGATTTAGAAACCTTAAAACAATCTGCTGAGCGTATTGCTCAATCCAATTATCAAATGAATACCCATGCTATTGGAGATTCCGCAAACCTTGCTGTATTAAATATTTACAATAAAGTTTTAGAAGGTAAAAACGACAGGCGATGGAGAGTTGAACATGCCCAAATAGTCTCAGAAAATGACTTTAATTTATATAAAAATGTAATGCCCTCAATACAACCAACACATGCTACAAGCGACATGTATTGGGCAGTAGATCGTGTGGGAGCTGACCGTGTAAAAGGTGCTTATGCTTATAAAAAATTATTAAATGCATACGGAAAGGTGGCTTTGGGTACAGATTTTCCTGTTGAGCAGGTTAGTCCTTTTTTAACATTTTATGCAGCTGTGGCAAGACAAGACTTAGAGCAGTTTCCGGAAAGTGGTTTTCAAATGGAAAATGCTTTAACTAGAGAGGAAACTTTAAAGGGAATGACAATTTGGGCAGCCTATTCTAATTTTGAAGAAGACGAAAAGGGAAGTATTGAAGAGGGAAAGTTTGCAGATTTTATTATTTTGGATGCTAATATTATGAAAATCTCTGCTTCTGAGATTCCAAATATTAAAGTAAAACAAACATTTGTAAACGGAGAAGCTCAATAGTTATCAGTTGGCCTTAACTAAATTGTAATATGAAAAAAGTTTTAATCTCCTGTGGTCTTATATTCTTTGTTAATCTTGCTTTTGCACTCTTGTAGATAAAAAAATTAGGTCAATTTTGCTAAATAATCAAAATGTTGGCCATCTAATATTTTTTCACATTTAAGACCAACAGTTAAACACGCTGTTTTTAAAGTCTCAAAATCAAGATAAAGCCATTTCATTGGCAACTCTTTTTCATTTTTATAACTGATAAAGTAGTCTAACTCTCCATGATACTGGTTGTTTAAGTCTAGCCAAGTGCCTCCATCCTCATCTTCATACATGTAAGAGATGTCCGAAGAATCAATCAGTATTTGTCCTCCAGAATTTAATAAAGATTTTAAGTGCAGTAAGTAATTTGAAACCTGTGATAGTTTTTGAAAAATCCCTGTGCCATTCATCAATAATAATATGGTCTCATATGTTTCGGTTTCATCTAACAAAGCTTTTACTTCAACGTTTACAACGCCACGCTGTTTAGCAACATTAACAGCTCCTTTAGAAATGTCAATGGCTTTTACGTCAACACCTTTTCCTTGGAGCCAAAGAGAGTGACTCCCTGTGCCACACCCAACATCTAAAACATGACCTTTACATAATTGTAATGCTTGTTTTTCAATTTTTGGCATTTCATTATAAGTTCGAAATAAATAAGGAATAGGTAATTCGTCTTCATCAGAAATATTGGTCCAAGTAATAATATCTTCAGAGTAATTTCCTGATTGATAATCTAACAATGCTTTTCCAAAGATATCTTTCATGTTACTATTTTTTTTTTTTTTGAATTCAGGAATCTACTATTGTAACGCTGACCTTGCTTCAACATCTCATATAATTCATTATTTTTACACAATGCAAAACTACATTAACAGCCTGCCAAAACGTGCCAAAGATAAACATAAGGAGAACAAAACGTTTTTTGCTAAGCTGAAAAAGAAACCGCCAAAACATTTGGATTATTTGATGCAAGAATTGCACGAAGAAGAATTTGAAAGAACAGATTGTTTAGAATGTGCCAATTGCTGTAAAACAACAGGTCCTTTATTTACGGATAAGGATATTAAAAGAATTTCAAAATTCTTTAAAATGAAAGAGCAACAGTTTATTGAAACTTATTTGCGAAAAGATGAAGACAATGATTATGTTTTGCAGTCGGTGCCTTGTACGTTTTTAGGAGCAGATAATTATTGTTCTATCTATGATGTGCGCCCAAAAGCTTGTAGTGAATTTCCGCATACAGATAGGAAAAAATTTCAGCAGATTTCAAATTTAACTTTAAAAAATGTGGCTATTTGTCCTGCGGCTTACAACATTGTTGAGGAGATGAAAAAGCGAATTCAGGTTTAATTTTAATTCGGAATAATTTTTGATACTCTTATTAGTAAAAGGCTATGAAAAACCATATTTTAAAAATACTTATTTTCATATTTGCAATAAACCTATCTTACTCCCAAGCATGGATGACCTCATTGGATATTGCACAAAATTTGGCATTGGCGCAAAATAAAATGGTACTTATGGTTTGGGAAGAGACCACAATGTATCCCTATCCCATTTTAGTGAATGATAATACAGGAAGAACGCTAATAGTTAACGACCTCTTTACTGACGAAACTTTGAGTCCGCTAATTTGGGAACATTTTATTCCCGTAATAGTTAAGGAGAATAAATACGAAGACTTATATGCTAAAGTTAAAGGTAAACGCAGACAGCGTTATATGGATAAGTTTAATGACGACTCCATTAAAATAATGGATGCCAATGGTTTTATTATCAATGTTTCGGGTTCAAGTGATGAGTTTCAAAATATTACTGAGATTATAGAAAAGTACGCCTTAAGTACTGAATTCATTTCAACAGAATTAAACAATTACAAAGAAGATAAAACCTTTTACTCAGCATTTTTTTTGGCTTCAAAATATATGGACTTTTCTATTTATTCCAGAAATAAAACTAGAAAAGCATTAATGGATATGGCAAATATATATCTGTACGAGGCTAAGAATATTTTGAGTGTTTCAAAGGATAAAGATAAGCCAAAATTAGAACAACGTTTAGAGTTGTTAAGTATGCAAGAATATTTAATTTTAGATAGACCTAAAAAAGTATTAAGACAATTAAAGCGAATGGAAAAAGATGGCATAGATAGTTCTAATCGTTCATTTGCAGCTTTTTTGTATTTTACAGTTTCAAAACTTTTAAATAATGAAGATGATATGAAGCAATGGAAATCTGAAGTTTCTTCATTAAATTTGAAAAAAGCACAATTGATTTATAACATCAATTCTTAATAAAATGGAAGCTATAATAAACTATTTCGAAAACATACCAACACTGCATCGTAGTTTACTGCTTGTTGGAGGTATAACATTTTTTTGGTTGTTAGAAGGAGGTCTGCCTTTGTTTAGATTTAAATACCAAAAATGGCAACATGCTATTCCTAATTTCTTTTTTACTTTAACAACAATTGTAATCAATTTTGGTTTGGCATTTTTGCTTTTGGGCACAGCAGATTGGGTAAAGGCAAATAATTTTGGTATCATTAATTGGTTGCCCCAAATGTCTTTGTGGTTATATGCTTTGTTAGGAGTGTTATTGCTTGATTTTTTTGGCGCATATTTAGCACACTACGTAGAGCACAAAGTGAAACCACTTTGGATGGTGCATTTAGTTCATCACACAGATCATAATGTAGATACTACAACAGGGAATCGTCATCATCCATTAGAAAGCGTGGTGCGCTTTACATTTACATTGTTTGGGGTTTTTATTGTTGGTACACCAATAGCCTTGGTGTTTTTGTATCAATCATTATCAGTGATATTTACACAACTAACACATGCCAATATAAAACTGCCTAAAAAAATAGATAAAGCTATAAGCTATTTTTTTATTTCGCCAGATATGCATAAAATTCACCATCATTACAGGTTACCTTATACTGACTCTAATTATGGAAATATTTTTAGTATTTGGGATAGGATTTTTGGTACTTATATGTATATGGAAAGAGAGGATTTAGTTTACGGAGTTGATGTCTTTCCAGACGAACATAAAAACAGTAACATCGCAGATTTGTTAAAACAACCATTTCAAAAATATGACAAAGCAACCCTCTCGGCAGAAGTTAAGGATTAATGTTTTTTTGTTACTGATGTGTTTGGCCATGAGCTGTAATCAAAATCCTCAAGTTGATGTCCAAGGCCATCGAGGTTGCAGAGGCCTATTTCCTGAAAACTCGTTACTCGCATTCGAAAAAGCAATCGACATAGGTGTTAATACTTTAGAGTTGGATATAGCAATTACTAAAGGAAATGAGGTAATTGTTTCTCACGAGCCATTTATAAGCCGTTTTACTTGTTTTAATAAAGAAGGATCTGAAATTCCTTATGCTATGGACATGCAGTACAATCTTTATCAAATGAGTTATGAGGAGATTAAATTATTTGACTGCGGCACTAAATTTCTCCCAGACTATCCCGATCAAAAGAAAATTAAAACCTATAAACCATTATTGTCTGAGGTTTTTGATTTGGTGAAAAAGAAAGATTCTGATGTAAATTTTAATATAGAAATTAAATCAAAACCTGAATATTATGGAGTTTATACTCCGCAACCTAATGATTATGTAAGGTTGGTTTTAGATGAAATTGAAACACACCAGATGTTTAATCGTGTTAACTTACAATCTTTTGACCTAACAATACTTGAAGAAATTAAAAAACAATCTCCCAAAATGAAAGTGGCAATTTTGGTAGATGAGGATGAAAAAATAGAAGTTAAGCTGGAGAAATTATCCTATAAACCTGAAATTATCAGTCCGTATTTTAAACTTCTAAGTCCTGAACTTGTTGCAAAATATCAATCAGAAAACTTTAAGATTATACCATGGACAGTAAATAATAAAAGAGATATGGCAAAAATGCTTAGATGGAAGGTTGATGGAATCATTACCGATTATCCTGATAGGCTTATGGCTTTTGATATTAAATAAAGTTTTCAACAACTTTATTAACAAAACTTGCAGTTCTTCTAATTTTTATGCCGTTAAAGGTGTTTATTATGCCGTTCATCAGATTACGTCTATGTTTATTTCCGGATTGATTAATTGCTGTTGAGTAAACAATAAGTTTAACTTAATAGTACACCTTTGAAAAATATAATACGCATCTGCTTAGTTGTAATCCTGGTATATCTTTTAAATGCAACATTATATGCACAGGGACATTCTGTAAGGCTAGAAAAAAATCGTAACATACAAGCAGTAGGTTTAATTCATAAATTGAATAAAACCAGAGATACACTCATATTGCATAGTGATAAAAAAATTAACTACCTGTATTCGGTTACTAAAGAAGGCAAGGCACATGAATTTGATGTTTATATCGATTCTACATCCTTTAAATTTCCACTGAATAAATTAAAAAAAGGGAAACACGTTATAGTGGCAGTTCAATCCCCAAAACGAATAGTTTTCGTTGTCCGAATATTAAAAGAGATTCCTATACTAGAACTAGAACCGAAAAGCTTGATTTCAAAAGAACCAATTCTTAAAGAGCCGGTAAAAGTTGTTTCAACTCAAAGTACTAATCATAGATCAAATAATTATCCCTTAAAGTAGCAAAATCTTTAAGTCCTTTTTTCCAACTTGCTGTTATTTCTTTAGCGCTAAAACCAGCTTCAATTTGTTGTTGCAATTTTTTTGTGCCAGCCAATGTGGTAAAAAAATCAGTGAAGAAATTATCTTTTGTATTCTCGGACTCTTTGCTAAAGTTGTAGAATTCAATGAGCCATTTTAGGTTTATACCTTCAGCTTTTTTATATTTAGATAAATCGTAACCATAGCACACTTTGCCTTGGTGCTTCGGGTATTTTGATCCTTCGTTGGGCTGAGGTGTAAATTCAAAATCAGCTTTTGATAGAATTATATTTGGTGAACCGACAATTTGAAACTGTTTGTCGGTGCCTCTTCCAACACTAACGGTTGTGCCTTCAAAAAAACACAGACTTGGATAAAGATTTATTGCTGTGTCATTAGGTAAATTAGGTGAGGGCTTAATGGGTAAGCTATATGCGGTTTGGTGTTTGTAATTTTCAACAGGAATAATTTTCAATTCACATTTAACTTCATTCTTCAGCCAACCTTCTCCATTTATCATTTTGGCATATTCGGCAATTGTCATTCCATGAACCACAGGTACAGGATGCATGCCCACAAAACTTTTGTGCTCTGGTTCTAAAATCGGTCCATCAATATAATGTCCGTTTGGATTTGGTCTATCTAGAATTAAAATAGGGATATTCTGTTCGGCACAAGCCTCCATTACATAATGCAAACTTGAAATGTAAGTGTAAAAACGAGCGCCAACATCTTGGATATCAAATACAACAATATCCAAATCTTTTAATTGCTCAACACTTGGTTTTTTATTATTGCCATAAAGTGACACAATGGGTAAACCCGTTTTAGTGTCAATACCATCTTTAATAACTTCGCCAGCATCAGCTGTACCTCTAAAACCGTGTTCTGGCGCAAATACTTTTTTGATATGTATGTTTCTGTTTAAAAGCGAATCTACTACATGTGTATAAGCGCTGTTATTTTTAAAAATCACTGAAGTTTGGTTAGCAACTATACCAACGCTTTTACCTTCAAGCAAAGGCAAATATTCTTCAGTTTTATTGGCGCCCACAACAACTGATTTATAGTCCTGATCTTGATTTAGTATATCTTTGGCCTGTGATTTTTCAAGCTTAGAACTTGTAGCTTCGGGTTTCACTTTATTCCCACAAGAAATGAATACTAAAACAAATAATAAAACTGTATTTTTGAAAACCTTAAAACGCATATATCGGTTTGAATTTTGAGTTGTTTATAGCTAAACGCATTATTGGCAATAAAGTGTATAAAAGTAGTGTTTCAGCACCAATAATTAAAATTGGTATTGCTGCAATTGCTATAGGAGTTATTGTAATGCTCATTGCTATTGCTACAGGGTTTGGCTTGCAACAAAAAATTAGGGATAAGGTTGTGGCGTTTAATGGCCATATTGAAATAACCAATTTTGATACCAACGCTTCAGACGAATCACAAGTGCCAATTTCCACGAAACAAGATTTTTACCCAGAATTTAATTCAGTAGAAGGCATAAAACACATACAGGGTGTGGCAACAAAATTTGCAGTGATTAGAACTGAAACTGATTTTGAAGGGGTAGTTGTAAAAGGCGTAGGAGCAGATTACAATTGGGATTATTTTAAAGACTTTTTGGTAGAAGGAAGATTACCGGATTATTCAAAAGAAAGAAATGAAGAAATATTAATTTCCAGCTACCTTGCTAATCGACTAAGGTTTGAGGTTGGTGACACATTTCAAACACTATTTGGTGAGCAGTTTAAAGAGAGGGTGCGAATTATGAATTTTAAAATCGTCGGAATCTATAATTCTGGATTTCAAGAATTGGATGAAAAATTCTGTTTGGCAGATTTACGGCATATTCAACGCCTCAATAAATGGGAGCCTGATGAGGTAGGAAGTTTTGAGGTTTTTATAGATGATTTTTCAGAACTTGAAACAAAAAAAGAAGAAGTTTATCAGGAAATTCCATCATTGATGAATGCCACCCCAATTACACAGAAATTCTATACTGTTTTTGAATGGATTAAAATATTTGACAATAATACGTATGGTATAATTGCAATTATGATTATTGTGGCTGGTATAAATATGATTACCGCCTTATTGGTACTCATTTTAGAACGTACACAAATGATTGGTATATTAAAAGCTTTGGGTAGTAGTAATTGGTCAATAAGAAAAGTATTTCTCTACAATGCGTCTTATTTAATTGGTTTGGGCTTACTTTGGGGAAACATCATAGGATTAGGCTTATTGTTCGCTCAGAAATACTTTAAATTATTTCCGTTAAACCCAGACACTTATTATGTCACTGAAGTACCAGTGTATTTAAGTTTAGACTATATTTTATTACTTAATTTAGGAACATTTATTGCTTGTTTGCTAATGCTTTTAATTCCTTCAATTATTATTTCTAAAATATCACCAGTTAAAGCCATTCGGTTTGATTAAATAACTTTTGGACCATTAGTGCATAGCCATTGGCTCAAATTTTACAAATTTTATCATTATCTAGTAGCTAACTACCAATAGTTAAGAGCCATTTAAAACATAACTAATTTTTAACTTTTAAATCCTCACAATTCCTGTAAATTTGCAGCGCAAAACTATACTATGGACTACGCAGAGAATATATTAGGTACAATAGGTAATACACCATTGGTAAAAATGAACAAACTAGTGGAAGATTTACCGTGTTTGGTGCTCGCTAAATACGAAACCTTTAACCCAGGAAATTCAGTTAAAGACCGAATGGCAGTACAAATGATTGAAGATGCAGAAGCTGATGGTCGTTTAAAACCAGGAGGAACAATTATAGAAGGAACTTCTGGAAATACAGGAATGGGCTTGGCTCTAGCAGCAATTGTAAAAGGCTACAAATGTATTTTTGTAATTAGCGATAAACAATCAAAAGAAAAAATGGATATTCTTAGAGCTGTAGGAGCTGAGGTGGTAGTTTGCCCAACAGATGTAGAGCCAGATGATCCACGTAGTTACTACTCCGTATCAAAACGTTTGGGAGAAGAAACACCTAACTCTTGGTACGTAAACCAATATGATAATTTAAGTAACACCAAAGCACATTACGAAAGTACAGGGCCTGAAATCTGGAAACAAACCGATGGGAAAATTACTCATTTTGTAGTTGGTGTTGGTACAGGTGGTACAATCTCTGGAGTTGGTAAATACTTGAAGGAACAAAACCCAAATGTCAAAGTTTGGGGAATTGACACTTATGGTTCGGTATTTAAAAAATATCATGAAACAGGTGAGTTTGATGAAAAAGAAATCTACCCATATGTTACCGAAGGCATCGGAGAAGATATTTTACCTGAAAATGTGAATTTTGAAATCATAGATGGTTTCACAAAAGTAACGGATAAAGATGCAGCGGTTTACACACAAAAACTAGCTAAAGAAGAAGGCATGTTTTTGGGGAATTCAGCAGGTGCAGCTATAAAAGGTTTACTACAGTTAAAAGAACAATTTAAATCAGAAGACGTTGTTGTGGTATTGTTTCACGATCATGGAAGCCGTTATGTTGGTAAAATGTTTAATGACGATTGGATGCGTGAGATGGGTTATATTGAATAAATGATTTCATTTTAACATATCTAAATAAGAACATATAAAATCCCAATAATTAATTGGGATTTTTCTATTTTAGACACATGCAAGAAGATTTCCTCCATTACATCTGGAAACACAAAGCCTTTGACTCATCCAACTTAAAAACAGTTTTGGGTGAAAAAATAAGCATCCTAAAACTGGGTCAGCATAACCATAACGCTGGTCCAGATTTTTTCAATTCACAAATAAGAATAGCAGACCAACTTTGGGCTGGTAATGTGGAGATCCATATAAAATCTTCAGATTGGTATGTTCACAATCACGAAGTTGATAGTTCTTACGATAATGTCATTCTCCATGTAGTTTGGGAATACGATACGGAAATTTTTAGAAAAGATAATTCTGAAATCCCAACCTTAGAGTTGAAACATTACGTGGATAAAAATTTATTGAATAACTACCAAAAACTAATACAATCTAAATCTTGGATTAATTGCGAAGCCGATTTAGCAGAAGTTGATGATTTTCTGCTCGATAATTGGTTAGAACGCTTATATATTGAGCGTTTAGAAAGAAAATCTAATGAAATAGACCTGCTTTTAAAAAAATCAAATAACAATTGGGAAGCGGTTTTGTTTAAAATGTTGCTCAAAAATTTTGGATTAAAAGCCAATGGAGAAGCTTTTTCAAACATTGCAAGTTCTGTTGATTTTTCAATAGTAAGGAAATTACAAAACGATGTGTTGGCCATGGAGGCATTGTTGTTTGGACAGGCCAATCTTTTGGAGGGTGATATTCAGGATGGGTATTTTTTAGACCTAAAAGAGCGCTATCTATTTTTAAGACAAAAGTTCAGTTTAAAAAACGAAGGTGTTGTGACTTTACAATTTTTTAGGTTACGGCCACCAAATTTCCCGACAATTCGCTTATCGCAATTTGCAAATCTTTATACTAAAGAGCAACAGTTGTTCTCTAAAGTAATGGGCCTAAAATCAATTGAGGACTTTTACAGTATGTTCAACTTAGGAGCAACCAACTTTTGGATGTCACATTATACGTTTTCCAAAACATCAAAAACTTCAAAAAAACTATTAACTAACTGTCTCTTATACACATCTCCGAGCCCACGAGACCGAGGCTGATCTCGTA
>CAJXVG010000049.1 GCA_913061495.1 uncultured Winogradskyella sp. | reverse complement strand
CGAGATCAGCCTCGGTCTCGTGGGCTCGGAGATGTGTATAAGAGACAGAAATAAGTCCTAAAATAAGTCCAAAACAAAAAAGCAGTCGTAAATCAATAATATCCACAAACTCAAAAAGATTTATGACCTTAAACAATATTTTAAAGCGACTTCAATCCATCAAAAATCAAAATATTCAGGCACTTTCCAATTATACCAAATCTATTTTTCATACAAAAGGAAAAACTGAAAGTCCATATAATAGAATGATATTAATCAGCACATTTGTGTGTATTAGTATCGGACTATACTTTTTTTATGTCTTCCACAATGATCTTGAACAGTTTAATGCTGATAAAACAAGCACTTCATTAGGCTTAACATTTGTTGCTATAGCTACAGTTTTGTTTATCTACCAAGTATTGTTTTTTCTTTTTAAAGCTTATAATTTTTACAAATACAAACCTGTTGCAACTGTTTCAGATGAAGAATTGCCTAGCGTTACTGTAATTGTACCTGCTTATAACGAAGGAAAACAAGTATGGGATACTCTAATGAGCTTAACAGAAAGCTATTATCCTGAAGAAAAGATTCAAATTATTTCTATTGATGATGGTAGTTTGGACGACACTTGGGATTGGATGCTTGATGCAAAAGAAAAACTCGGTAACAAATTAGAAATCTACCAGCAACCTGAAAATAAAGGAAAACGACACGCTCTTTACAGAGGTTTCAATTCAGGAACCGGAGAAGTTTTCGTTACTGTAGATAGTGATTCTATTGTTACCAAAGATACTTTAAGGAATTTGGTTAGTCCATTTGTAAAACACGAAAACTGTGGTGCAGTTGCAGGAAACATTAGAGTGCTTAACAACAAAAAAGAAATGCTTCCTAAGATGCTGGATGTCAGTTTTGTAATGAGTTTTGAATTTGTGAGATCTGCAGAAAGCAACTTAAATTCAGTTTTATGTACACCTGGCGCTCTGGCGGCTTATCGTAGTTCCGCTGTGTTTAAATGTTTACCAGAATGGATCAATCAGACCTTTATGGGGCAACCATCAGATATAGGTGAAGATAGAGCCATGACTAACATGATTTTAAAACAAGGTAAACATGTATTATTCCAAAAAAATGCAGTGGCTTACACCAATGTGCCGGAAAAATATCCTGGCTTGTATAAAATGTTTATCCGTTGGGGACGTAGCAATGTGAGAGAAAATATTGCAATGGCAAAATACGTTTTTACCGATTTTAGGGAAGGTAGTAAACTGGGAAGCCGATTATTGTTTATCACACAAGCCTCAAGAATAATCATGGCCTATCCGTTTATGGCTTTTATGCTATTCTTTGTATTGACGCATCCACTATTGTTTTTAGGATCTACTTTGCTGAGTATTTTAGTACTATCTACCTTTTCAGTTTTATTTTATTCTTACCGTTACAAAATAAAAGAATCTATTTGGGCATACTCATACAGTATTTTCTACACATTTGCACTCTTCTGGATCACGCCTTATGCCATAGCTACAGCCAGTAGAAGAGGTTGGCTAACCCGTGGTTTGGCAGAAAAGAAATAAGCATAACTCTTAAATTAATAATAAAAGCCTGTTCGATTAAAATCCAACAGGCTTTTTTGTTAAAAACTCACAATTTGTCACTGACAACGTGTCCGTTTTTGTAATTTTAAGAACATTCGGGATTTTCGTATTGACAATTTATAGTGAAAAGAGGCACTAATACCTCAAAGATTAAGTCAAATTTCTTAGGATATCCCAATTCTTAAAATTAACCCATCTGTTTGGCACTATCGTACAGTCCTTGCAGTATTAAAATTGAAACATTAAAAATAAACATGAAAGTATTAGTAATTGGAGCCGGCAATATGGGCTTAACATATTCTGAAGGTATGGCGGAATCGCCATTGCTTAGTAAACACAAATTAAGAATATATGACACCGATCCAAAAAAAATTGAGAGTCTGAGTAAAGATTCTAGATTCGATGTTTTTGATAACCTAGATGATTGCTTACCAAAGGCAGATATTGTTTTTATTGCAGTTAAACCCTATCATAGTGATGACTTATTTGAAAAAATGAAACCAATGCTAAACGATGGACAAATTTTTGTGTCGTTAATGGCTGGTGTAACTATTGACACTATTTCACAAAAATTAGATGCAAAAAAAGTGATTCGTACTATGCCAAATTTACCAGCACAGGTTGGGAAAGGAGTGACGTCTTACACGGAATCAGAACCCGTTTCTAAGATTGAACTAATAATGGTAAGAAACCTTTTGGACACAACAGGTACATCTATCCACGTTGATACAGAAAATTTCATTGATGCCTCAACAGGAATTTCGGGCAGTGGGCCAGCTTATGTATTTTATTTTATGCAGTCTATGTTAGAAGCTGCTCTTAAAATGGGCTTTTCAGATTACGATTCCAAAGTTTTGGTGAGTAGTACTTTTGAAGGAGCCATAGAGCTTTTCAACCAAAATAACATTTCCCCAAAATCTTGGATCGACAAAGTTGCATCTAAAGGAGGTACAACCCAAGCTGCTATTGATTCTATGGAAGACAACAATGTAAAACAGTTAATCCAAGATGCTGCCTATGCAGCTTTTGATAGAGCTATAGAATTGGGAAAAGACAAGTAAATTATGAAAAACGAAGTAAAACGAGTGGTCGTAAAAGTTGGCACAAATGTATTGACCAATAGAGAGAATAGAATTTTAGGGCCAGTTTTAAGAGAGTTAGTTAGACAAATAGCTGTTTTGCATGAACAGGAAATTATGGTAATACTGGTTTCGTCTGGTTCTGCAATGGCAGGTAAGGAAGTTTTGGGAGAAACTAATATAACGGATAAGTCTATTAGAAGACAAGTTTATTCCTCTGTTGGTCAACCAAGAATGATGCGTCATTATTACAGCATTTTCCATGATTACGGAATGCGATGCGCTCAAGTGTTGGCGACAAAGCGAGATTTTGATCCAGGCAAACATCGTGAAAACATGATTAATTGCTACGAAGGTTTATTGTCTGAAGGTGTAATTCCTATCGCAAATGAAGATGATGCCGTATCATTAACTATGTCAATGTTTTCAGATAATGACGAATTGGCGAGTTTAGTTTCGGAATTAGTTGATGCAGACAGACTCATTATTTTATCAGATACTGATGGGCTTTATACTGGTCATCCAGATGATGACAAATCTCAAAAACTAACTGAGGTTAAGACCAATGATAATGTTGAAAAATACGTTCAAGCTTCAAATAAAAAAGAAGGAGAAGGTCGTGGTGGCATGGAAAGCAAATTAAAAATAGCCAAGGGAACAGCTAATAAAAACATCCCAACATATATAGCCAATGGTAAACGAGAGAATGTCATTGTAGATATAATTAATGATAAAGAAGTAGGCACAAAATTTATTAATGCCTAAGTGAACTTCAAATAAAAATAAATAAAATGAAACTTTTAAATACAGATATAAAAAATAAAGTTCTAAACTCAATGATTGAGATTTTAGATCGCGAACGGAATAACATAATTGCAGAAAACAAGAAAGATTTAGATGCTTTTCAAAGAGAAGACCAAGCATTATACGATCGTTTAGTTGTCAATAACAAGAAGGTTGATGAGATGATTAAGGCTGTTACAGATGTAATGCAGCAAGGTGATCCTGTTGGCAAGGAAATATCCAACAGAACGTTAAAAAACAAATTGAATATTGTTAATACTACAGCGCCATTCGGTACAATACTCATTATATACGAATCTCGCCCAGATGTAACTATAGAAGCCGCAGTATTAGCCTTTAAAGCCAATAATAAAATTTTATTGAAAGGCGGAAAAGAAGCCTACAACAGTAATGTTATATTAGAAAAATGCTGGCACGAAGCATTAGAGGCAAATGGACTTTCTAAAGATTGGATAAAGTTACTACACCTTAAACGCGAAGAGACACAAGAGTTCTTAAGAAACCCTACAGAACCATTGGATTTAATTGTACCAAGAGGTGGTGAGCGCTTAATTAACTTTGTTAAGACTCACGCTACTTGTGCTGTACTTGTTAGTGGTAGGGGAAACAACTTCTTATATGTTTCAGAAAATGCAGATTGGAGCAAAGCTGTTAATGTAATAATCAATGCAAAAACCGATAAAATATCTGGCTGTAATGCATTAGACAAAGTTTTAATTAACAAAAATCTTCCAGAATACCAGACTAAAGTAAAAATGCTTCAAGAAAAATTAGAGAAGCATAATGTTGAGATCTTAGTTGACAACAAAGTATCTGATATACTCTCCCAAAAGGAAACGGTTTCGGATATTGATGTTTGGTACGAAGAATTTTTAGCACTAAAATTATTGATAGGTGAAGTAGAATCCTTAGACGAAGCTATTGACATTATCAATAAATATTCTGGTAAGCATTCAGCAGCCATCATTACAGAAGACACGAAAGAAGCTTTAACATTTATGCATAATGTAGATAGTGCAGCCGTATATCATAATGCCTCTACAAGGTTTACAGATGGCGGACAAATGGGAGTTGGAGCAGAGTTAGCAATCAGCACAGATAAATTGCACCACCGAGGTCCACTAGGATTAAACCAATTGGTAACTAATAAATATTATGTGTATGGTGATGGTCAAATAAGGGTTTAATATTTTAAAATTCAGAGATTTACAAAAGTTAAAGTCTCTTAAAATTTTGCAATTGTCACTTAAATACTTATATTATAGGTTATGATAACACAAGATAAAGATAAATACGCAGATGAATTAAGTGAGTCAATTACTTATTTAGAAAATTTAGGTTACTCTAACATAAAGGCTGATATTGAGGGTTACGAAACGCCAAAATCGTACCTTAAAAAAGGGAGTGACATTGAAGTTACACCAGATATTGTTGCTGAAAAAGAAGGAAGAAAGCACATTTTTGATTTAAGTTTAAAATCTCAAAAGCCAAGATTATTAAAATCTAAATGGTTGTTTTTAAATACATTAAGTCAAATTAAATCTTACAGATTTAGATTAATTACCAAAAGAGGACACTACAAATTTACCAACGAAACTGTGGACGCTATCAATCTTGATTCGGTTAAACAAATGAAAATCTAAAATTTTTTACCACTATTTTGTAACATTTTGTTGTTGTATTACGTATAATATATAGAACAACTTATTGTTATTTAATCATTGCACAATAAATTTTAGATGAGACAGCTCAAAATTACCAAGCAGGTTACCAATAGGGAAACCGCATCATTAGACAAGTACCTACAAGAAATTGGTAAAGTAGATCTTATTACCGCAGACGAAGAGGTAGAATTAGCACAACGCATTAAAGCTGGTGATCAAATCGCCTTAGAAAAGTTGACAAAAGCTAATTTACGTTTCGTTGTTTCTGTGGCTAAGCAATACCAAAACCAAGGTTTAACACTTCCTGATTTAATCAACGAAGGTAATTTAGGATTAATTAAAGCTGCACAACGTTTTGATGAAACCCGTGGTTTTAAATTCATCTCTTATGCTGTTTGGTGGATTAGACAATCTATTCTTCAGGCATTGGCAGAACAATCTCGTATTGTTCGTTTACCATTGAATAAAATTGGCTCTATTAACAAAATCAATAAGACATTTGCATTTTTAGAGCAAAGTCATGAGCGTCCGCCATCTGCAGAAGAAATTGCAAAAGAGTTGGACATGACCATCAATGATGTTAAGGAATCTATGAAGAATTCTGGGCGTCATGTATCCATGGATGCACCATTGGTTGAAGGTGAAGACTCTAACCTCTATGATGTATTACGAAGCGGTGAATCACCAAATCCTGATAAAGATTTATTACACGAATCTTTAAGAACTGAGATTGAACGTGCTTTGGAAACTTTAACACCTCGTGAAGCAGACGTCATTCGTTTGTATTTTGGTTTAGGAAACCAACACCCAATGACGCTGGAAGAAATTGGAGAAACATTTGATTTAACACGTGAGCGTGTAAGACAAATTAAAGAAAAAGCTATCAGAAGGTTAAAGCATACCTCACGAAGCAAAATTTTAAAAACATATTTAGGTTAGGTTTTTGTATATTTAACGACCAACCTAATAAAGGTAACAACAGTTACAAAACATAACTGTTCGTTTTTTGATTGATGAAAGAACCCACGGCTGATTACCGTGGGTTCACTTTTTTTAATTTTTCCATACCTAACCCTTCCCTGAGTAAATAGACTTTCTTGAAAATCTAATTTTTCTAATATTTAATTTTAATAACTACATTTGCACAAATAAAATATTACCAATTAAAATGGCTTCAAAACTAATTGCTCCTTCTATGCTTGCCTCTGATTTTGGCAACCTTCAACGTGATACTGAAATGGTAAACAACAGTGAGGCTGACTGGTTTCACATAGATGTAATGGATGGACATTTTGTTCCAAATATTTCATATGGAATGCCAGTGATCCAAGCCATTAAAAAGCACGCTACAAAACCTTTGGATGTTCACTTAATGATTGAGCAGCCTGAACGCTATATTGAAGAGTTTGCCAAGTGTGGTGCAGATATTATTACTGTACATTACGAATCTACTGTGCATTTACACAGAACATTGAGGCAAATAAAAGATGCAGGCTGTAAAGCCGGAGTGGTATTAAACATCACCACACCACTTGTAGTCCTCGAAGATATATTGCCAGAATGCTACATGATTTTATTGATGTCTATTAATCCTGGTTTTGGTGGTCAAAAGTTTGAAGATGTTACCTATAAACGGGTTAAGAATCTACGTAAAATGATTGACGAACAAGGTTTGGATACTCGAATTGAAGTTGATGGTGGAGTCACTGACAAAAACATTACACAGCTTGTTGAAGCTGGCGCAGACACCTTTGTGGCTGGCAGTCATGTTTTTAAAAGTGATAATCAAACAGAAACTATTAAAAGGCTTAAGCAGTTGGCCAATTCATAATTAAATTTAAAATTATGAGTTACTTCCATAACCATAGCTATACCCATAGTTATAACTATATCCATAAGACTTACCTGCACCCACTCCGTTAACCACGTAGGCCATGTTCTTTAGTTTTCCTGTTTCATGCAAGTCTTTAGAGTAGCCAAGTAAGTTCTTTTCGGTAAAATTAGCTCTGGCTATATAGATAGTGGCATCTGCCAACTGAGAAATCAACATCGTATCAGTCACTAAAATAGTAGGTGCTGTATCTACAATAATGTAATCATACTCGTGCTTAGCCTCTTCTAATAACTTTTTAAAACGACCATTTGTTAACAAATGTGCTGGATTTGGCGGCACACTTCCTGACAAAATAATATGATGGTTAGGATGCTTTTCAAAACCGTTAATTAGTGCATCTCTCCAATTATATTCCACATCGTGCAAATAATTTGAAAGTCCAGGCTTATGTTTATCTTCATCTATATGTTTATGGATTTGAGGGTTTCTTAAATCAGTACCAATTAGAAGTACTTTTTTATTGATACTAGATAAAGCCAAAGATAAGTTAACACTAACATAGGTTTTTCCTTCCCCTTTAATAGTTGAAGTACAGTAAACCACTTTTCCTTTTTCACTACCTTGAATCGGTAAAATATAATCTACATTAGAACTGAGAATTCTAAAGGCTTCTGCAAGAACAGACCTATCGTTTGGATCATCAAAAACGGTTTTCTCAGTTTTCTTTATATCTGGAATTTCTGCAATAACAGGTATGTCCGTTTTTAATGCAATGATATCTTCTTTGCTATGAAGCTTAGTATCTAACATAAACATAAGATATAAAACCCCAAACGGAATTAACAAACCTCCCAAAAGAGATCCTGCATACACAATTTTTGATTTTGGGGATATAGGTTCCGCACCAGATAAAGCATACTCCACCACCTTAATAGATGGCTCGGTAATGGCTAAATTAATAGCAGCTTCTTCTCGTTTTTGCAGTAATAATAAATAAAGGCTCTCTTTTATTTTTTGTTGTCGCTCAATAGCCTTTAATAATTTTTCTTTCTCAGGTATTTGAGACACTTGCCCTTGGAATCTGCGGTTTCGGGACTGTAGCTGCTCTTGTGATACCGTAAGCTGTTTTATATATGATTGAAGTGATCTGTTAATATTGTTTTTTAAATCTGTTATCTTAGACTCAGCTTGTTTTACCAAAGGGTTATTTGCGCCAGCACTACTTTTTAATTTATCGAGCTCTAAAGCCGCTTTATTATAATCGCCTATCAAATTATTAATCCCACTATTCTCTAATCCAATATCAGCAGGCAAAAGTCCAAATTCCGATCCTGTTTTGAGTACGTCTTCAAGTAAATTTGCTAGTGCTAATTGATTTTCAATCTTAAAAACTTCTTCACTAGACTTTGTACGTTGCTCCAACCCTATTTCTGCATCAACGGTTAGGTCAATGAGGTTATTTTTTTGTTTAAAGTCTTGACGATCCACTTCAATTGAGTCTAAATCTTGAGCTAAATAAATAAAACGTTCATCTATAAAATCTAATGTACGCTTAGACACCAATTGTCTATCGTTAATACCATCTTTATTAAATATTTCAATTAAAGTATTAAGGATATTTTCGGAAAGTGGCATGCTCTCTCCTTTTATACTTAATTGTAAAAGGTCACTTTGCTCTCCTATAGCCTCTACTTCAACTTTAGCTTTTAAATTAAGTGCTGTTTCTTTAACCGGATTAAAGTTAATAAGATAGGTTTTGTCTTCTATCTCTTCAAACGGTATTTGAGAAGCATATCTAATTTCGAAAGGAAGATTATGTTCTTTGTTGTAAGTATTATGTTTAGGAAAATTAAATGTTTTCTCAGTTAATGCATTAGTAATACTAAATTGATTTTTACCAACTACCACTGCATAACTCTTTTTATCTACAATACTGTCTGGATGTATCAGCTGTTCAAACTCAAAAGGTAGTATTGCCAATGGTGATGTTTGTATGGTACCTTCTTCAAAAAATCTGGTATTAAGGTTGAGTTCTCTAACAGCTTCTTCAATTATTAAATATGAGGTTAAGATTTCAATTTCATTCTCAAGATTTATATTAGATCTATTAAATACAAAAGCTGATGTTGGAAGTTCTAATCCTTCAGACTCATCTAATATTTTAATTTTGGCTGTTGTTTGGTAAATCCTTGGTGCATACCGTAAGTAAGCATAGGCTCCCACTAGCATTATAACCATAGACAATACAAACCAAGGCCAGTAGCGCAAATATCGTCTTACCTCTTGCTTTATGTCCATATTATCTTCTTCGCTGCCAAAGGCATTTATATGGTTAAATGAATTATCCATTATTATCTTGTCAATAAAATTGTTACACTCAATGCCAGTGATGCGATAGTAAGTATAGTGCCTACATCACCTACAAAACCGGCTTTCTTTACCCTAGGGTTGTTTGGATTTACTACAATAACGTCATTAGGTTTTATAAAATAGAACTCGCTATTTAGAAAGTCTGTAGAAGTTAAATCAATATGTGCCACTTTCCTTATCCCATCTACCTCTCTAGTAATAAGTACATCTCTTCGCTTACCATTTATAGTTAAGTCATTAGCATAACCCAACGCTTGTAAAAGTGTTATATTTTGTTCTGTAAAATTGTAGGTTCCAGGTTTATTGACTTCACCTAAAATAGTAACTTTTGCATTTACCAACCGAACATTTACCGTGGGATTTTTAAGGTAATCTCCCTCCGTTAATATACCTTTTATTTTTGTGGCTAATTGTTGGGTTGTAAGGTTAGCTGTAGAGATATTACCTAAATTTGGCAGATTTATCGTATTGTCAATGGAGACTAAATAACCATCAAGCTGCAACAATTGTATGCTTTGTGCTTGTACGCCTTGGGATATGCCTTTGTTATAAATCAAAGCAGCTTCGGGTTCTAAGCTTTCAATAGAAATTCTTAAAATATCATTGGGCTGTATAGTCGCACTAGAATAATTCAAGTTATTATTTACAATGTTATCAGCATCTTGCAGGTAAAGAATATCCTTTTTTGAAGCACAAGACGACAAGATCATCAACACAAATAGGCAACAGAATTTCTGTCTCATTTAATTACAGTTTATTAAGCAACAAATATAACGTATTTACACTATTGGCAAAGCAGCAGATGTAATTATGCTTAAGCCTTATTTAAAATCTTTTTTATTGCAAATGGCGACATATATAGTACTGAACCGTAAAGCAATAAGCAAATAATTTGATTATTTAGATCTAAATGAAGTAGATTGAAGGCTATAACAATAATTATTAGATTAATTACCGAAATTAATAACGTAGTTCTTCTATGGCTAAACCCCTTTTGTACAAAGCGATGATGAATATGATTTTTATCAGCCTTAAAAGGACTGGCTTTATGTATAAATATTCTAATAAAAAAGATACGTAAAGTATCTAGTAAGGGATAAAAAAGCAATGCAAATGCCAATGCTGGCGAAGCTCTATAATAAATAGAGTCTATATCTGTTTGTGCTGTATTAATAAAACTAATGGTAAAAAATGCTAGCAAAAAGCCCACGATCATAGAACCTGTATCACCCATAAAAATTTTATTGTCTTTTGAAAAATTCAACCTTAAAAAAGCAATAAGTGCTCCACAAAGTGCTATGGCTATTGTAGCCAAGCTTAAATTACCTGCATTGACAAAAAAATATACAAATATGCCACTAATACAAAAAGCTATTGTACCAGCCAAGCCATCCACTCCATCAATAAGATTAAAGGCATTGATAATAAGTATATAAACAAATAGCGTAAAGCCAATAGATATTGAATATGGCAATACATCTATATGTAAAATATTAGAAAATCCTATAATCCGTGTATCCGTAAATATTACAAGCAACGCTACTACTAGTAGTTGGCCACCAAATTTTTTTCCTGCAGACAATACCGTTAAGTCATCCTTCAATCCTAAAAAAAACAAAATTGTAACTCCACCCATTACCAATAGAAGAACTTTAGTATTTAAGAAAGCTCCAATCAAGGTCATCACTACAATAAGACTTAGAAAAATACCTATGCCACCCAAAGTAGGAGTGCGGTCTGCATGCATACTTCTACTATCTGGTTCGTCCATAAGGTGTTTTTCTTTGGCAACGAAAAGTATGGTAGGAAATGTTTGAGCTGCAATAAAATATGCGAGAATAAATGCTGTAAATAACCAAATTATTAGGTGGTTATGTGGTGAGAAATTCTCTACTAATGATTTAATCATATCAATGGATGTCTAAAAAAACATGAGGGTATATACAATATACAAATTTATATCTGTGTGAATTAAGTTGTTATAACATAAAGTTATTTATCAATTAAAACCTTAACGATTCTACCAGCAGTTTTACCATCCCACAGTGGTATGTCGGTGCCTTTTTTCCAATTGCCAGTAAATAATTTGTTTAAATAGGGTTTAATATTCTTAGGGTTTGTGCCTACAAGCTCATTAGTTCCAAGGGTAATGGTTTCTGGTCGTTCTGTATTATCTCGCAATGTCATGCAAGGTACACGCAGTATTGAAGCTTCTTCGGTGATTCCACCAGAGTCTGTTATGACGGCTTTTGCGCGTTCCACTAAATAATTGAACTCAAGATAGCTCAGTGGTGCTATGAAGTGTAATCTTGAATGGGAAATATTTAAACGTTCTAAAATCTTAGCTGTTCTTGGGTGCACAGGGAAGATAAGCGGCACATTTTCTGTGTGCGCTATAATCTCATCTATCATTGCTTTTAGTTGACTCTCCTCATCTACGTTTGCCGGTCTGTGCAACGTCATTACAATGTACTCTTTTTCCTTTAGGTTAAGTTCATTCCAAACGTTAGGTGCCTTAAAATTAGGACGCTGTTTTAAGAGGGTATCTATCATTGTATTGCCTACATAGAAGATAGCTTCGTCCTTAACTCCGTTTTGCTTTAGTGTATTATTTGCTGTTTCTGATGTGGTGAAGAAGTAATTGGTGATGCTGTCTGTCACCAAGCGGTTTATTTCTTCTGGCATGGTCCAGTCGTTTGAGCGGATGCCACCTTCTACATGGGCTACTTTAGTGTGCAGTTTTTGGGCGACCAAGGCACATGCCATTGTAGAGGTTACATCTCCAACCACCAACACTAAATCAGCAGGGTTTGCCATTAATTCCTTTTCAAAAGCTATCATAATTGCGGCTGTTTGCTCGGCTTGTGTGCCTCCGCTACATTCTAAATTAACGTGTGGCTCTGGGATTTGAAGCTGCTCGAAGAAGCTACCGGACATGTTTTTATCGTAATGTTGGCCTGTGTGTACCAATCTGTAATCTAGATTGTTCCCTTTGTTCTTTGCTTTATTGATGGCGTGGATGATTGGAGCAATCTTCATAAAGTTTGGTCTGGCACCTGCTATTATAGTAATGTTGTACATGTGATGTTTGGATTGTTGGATTATTCGGTTTTTTAATTGATGGCTAAACTGGTTTAATTATGCTTCTTGTTTTGTAGGAAAAAACATGGGTTCACCCGCTTATGACCCGCTTAAGACCCGCTTATGATGCGCTTGTGCCCCGAAGTAGCCATACTGATTTGATAAAAACGAATTGTTTTAAAGTTAATGACCTTCTTTTTGATGCGGTAAAAATATGTTTTTATCTTCAATATTTCCCAAGGTTTAGATTTAAAAAAAACTTCACCAAATGGATCTGGCGCTTTATTCTTGATGGTTGATTGATAAGGCGATATGTCCACTCCATATTGTTTTTTACCCACCATTGTGGTGCGCGCTTTACGTTGCCGGTATAGACATCGAAACTGCCTCCCAAACCTTGGTATGTTGCTGGATGTTGTTGTTGTATGCGCTCCATAAGGTTTTCTTGCTTTGGGGATCCCATTGCTACAAATACCACATCTGGTTGGTGGTGTTTTATATCGCTGATTAAGGCGTGTTCTTCTGCTTCGGTCTTAAGGTAGCCGTTTCTGAAATTGGTGATGTTGATGCCATTGAATTCTGTTTTTAGTTGGGCTACGGTTTGCTCAATAATGGCTTGTTTTCCGCCTATAAAATAAAATGACTTTGTTTTATAGTGTGCCTTGATGACATCTAACCAGAGCTCGCAACCCGGAATCTTTACTGCGGATTTGTGTCCTTTTTTCTGTAACGCCCAAACGGCCCCTATACCATCTGGATAGCCTAAATTTCTGTTGATTATGGCTCGGCTTTCATCTGTGGCGTGTAAAATTTTTTCGGCATTGACTGCCACCAATATTTTATGGTTTTTTAACGCATAGTCTATGAGCTGCTTACGTGACTCTGGAGCGTAAGTAATGACACCGTTAAGGGTTTCGGACTTCATTTTTAATGGATTGGGCTTCTAAAATATAGTGCGCCATGGCATTGAACATAAAGGCATTGCTCCAGCGCATATATGGTATTTTTGAGCTTATGCCTTTTCTAAATTGGTAGTAAAAATAACCTTTTTTATGTTGCATATTGTTGATAGTCCAGAGTAAAACTTTAGTGATTAGCGTTTTATTGGAATTAAAGACATTTAACTTGGAAGCGGTTACCACTAATTGTGCAGGACAGTGGATATCTACAGGATAGGTTTTGTTGTGGTAATACTTAGGCATGCCGTTGTTCTCAAAGAAGTTTTGGATATAAAACTCCATGCCCTTGTTGATGTATTTTTGAACGGATGTATCTCCTGTGTTTTGCTGATAGGTTTCTATGGCGTCTAAGTTAAAGCCTGTGTGGAAGCTGTCTTTCCAGGATTGGATTTTTAATAGTCCGTAGATCCACGAGCCATCTGGTTCTTGCAGATTGCATGCTGCTGTTACTGCTTCTTTAGCCAGTTGTAGGTGGGTTTGGTTTTTGGTGTATTTATAGGAATAGCTCAATATTTTGGCTCCTAAGAGTGATGCATTAATTACCGTGTTATTGCCCTCTTTGATGCTATAGGAAAACATGATGCCGTTGCCTTGTGGTGTACGGGACAAATCATTTGTAACGAAATCTGCTGCTGATAGTGCTGTCTCTAAAACGGACTTATTCTTTGTGATATTGTAGCTTTCTATCAGAGCTTCAACACAAAAACAGGTGGCTACCACAGTTGGTGTATTTTTTTCGAACAAAAACAAACGCCTTGCTTGCCAATCGAAATTGTAGCCCCAACATGCTCCTGAATAGCCTTTGGATTGTAGGCGCAGTAAGAGTGCTGTGCTATCCTTGATCTGTTTTAGCAGTTCTTCTGCTGAGCCAAAGGCAGTGTTGCCTTGTTGTGCTGCTTGATATAGTTTGCAGTAGCCCAATAGGAACAGGCTTACTCCTTTGGCGTTGTGTTGTTTGGGGACTAAGAATAATTTTCTGAAATTGATGGGGCTTCTTTTAAAGCCTTGTATCCATGCTAGTCTTGCCACATCCCAATGTTTGAATGGTAAGGCCTGGAATACTTTGGAGTTTAGACCGTCGTATGGGTCCCACCCTTTGAAGTTTTGGGCTTCGCAGTAGGTTTTTAGGCTTTTGAAGCTTGTTTTTATTTTATCTAGGGATATTAGAGGCATTTTTTATAATTATCGTGTCTTAGTGTGGTTTCAAATTTAGGGTCTTTCTTTTTAAGTCTTGGACTGTTGATTGATTTTTTAATGTTTTAGTTGACGTATTTTTTTTAGAGGAATTTTGTTTTTTGATATTTTTCTTGAGGGGATTCTTGGCTTTTGCTTTGAATGACATTGTGTTTTGATGGTGTTATGTGTTTTTTAGATTCTTCGCTGTGCTCTGAATGACATGGATGCTCTGAAGGACATTGTGGTTTGAATGACATATTGCTATGGATGGTATTTTGGTTATTATTATGTGAGGCTTTTGTTTAGATTCTTCGCGTTACTCTGAATGACATTTGCTCTGAATGACAGCAAGCTCTTAATGACAGTACTTCCTAAAATGCACTTGTCATTCAGAGGGAACGCAGTGACCGAAGCATCTTTGTTGCTTGGTTATGGATTCTTCGCTTTCGCTCTGAATGACAACTATGCTCTAAATATCAATTTGCTTTCCTCCTTGCTTGATTGATTCCAGAACTTTGAAGGATGCTTTGGTTACGGCAATTACTTCTTTAAAAGGGATTGGTGCTTTGCCCTCCTTAAGCAGTCCGTTTACAAAAGCTTCTACCATTTCTTTTTGACCTTTGTTTTGGTTTAGAATCTTCTTCTTTTTTGGTTTTCCTTTTCCGTAAATCTTAAGCTCCTTAAAATCGTTAAGTGTTGCTGACATACCTGCTGAAAATACCTCAACATATTCCTTCGTCATCGCTTTAGAACCATTGGCATAGTAACCGATAACTCCTGATGATCCGTTTTTAAATTGAATGAGGATGTTCAACGTATCATTTGTATTGTGGACATTGGGCAATGCCGTTGCTGAAACCTTGGTTGGTACGCTTCCGTTTAAATATGTTAGGTAGTCAATAAAATGACAAACTTCTCCCAGAATGCGACCTCCTCCAATCTCCAGGTCTTGAATCCAGTTGTCGGTAGGAATTGCACCTGCGTTAATACGGTATATCATGGTCATTGGACTATTACCGAATGCTTTTTTCAGTTTATTGGTCAGTGGCGAAAAGCGACGGTTAAAGCCTACCATTACTGCTTTATTGGCTTTTGATTGGGCTTGTATTATTTCTTCCATTTCGGACTCCAAGAGACATAATGGTTTTTCGACGAATACATTTTTATTGGCCTCTAATGCTTTAAGCACATAGCTCCCATGTGAATCGTGACGTGTAGCTACAAAAACGGTGTTTGTTTTATCGTCTAGTACATCATGTTCTTGGGTGGCACAAAACTGGAACTTAAATTTTTCGGCCACACGTTTGGATGTTGTGCCTGTATTTGTGAGGACTCCTATTCTACCAACCTGGTTTGTTTCGGGAATGTTGGGCAATAAATTGCCCTGTGCGTAACTGCCCGCTCCTATGAAGGACACATTGATTTTACCAAGTGCTTCAGTTTCAGAGGTAGCAATCTTAGCCTTGGATATGGTTTTATCCGTATCGTATTTTAAGGCTATGCCTGTAAAGGGTTCGGTTTTATTCACCACGAGGTCGAATGCTGCTTTGGCTTCTTCAAATTGAAACTGGTGTGTGGTGAGGTAATCGATATCAATTCGGTTGGAGGCTATTAAATGCTGAAAGGCCTCCATGTTGCGTTTTTCTGTCCAACGGACATAAGCCACGGGATAATCGATGCCTTTTTCTTCGTAGTTAAGGTCGTAGCGTCCGGGGCCGTATGAACATGCCATTTTAAGTTCGAGCTCTTTACGATACCAAAACGGATCGCGATCGAAGCCTGTTGGCACTGCACCCAACACTACCACTTTTCCTTTTTTGCGCGCTATTGCACCCGCAAAGTTTATAGGATCCAAACTGTTGGTTGCTGCTGCAATGATTACCGTATCTGCGCCTATTCCGTTGGTTGCGTTCTGTATTTGTTCTTCTATTCCTGATGTACCTCTTGTTAATCCTAAATCAACAACTTTATTATCCACAGCTTGTTTTACCGCTGTTTCGGACACATCGATACCGATGACAGTAACACCCGATGCTTTGAGTATTAAAGCGGTCAATTGTCCTAAAAGTCCGAGCCCAACAACCACACAGGATTCTCCCAAGCGCATATCTGCTTGTCGAACTCCTTGCATGGCAATGGCACCTAGTGTGTTGTATGCGGCATCCTTTAAATTGGCATTAGCGTTTAGTTTTACACAAAGGTTGGTTGGTACTGAGACGATTTCGGCATGGTTTGCGTAACCTGCGCCTGCGCATGCTACTTTGTCGCCTACTTCAAATTCGGTAACCCCTTCGCCCACTTCAACCACTTCGCCAGCACAACTGTAGCCTAAAGGTGAGTAGGCATCAAGTTTTTTCATTACGGCTCTGTAGGTTTGGATAGGCCCTTGTTTTTTAAAGGTATCTATAACCTGTTTAACCTGTTGCGGGCGTTCCTTTGCTTTACCCAGAAGACTTTTACGTGCTGCAACAACGGTTGATCCTTCTGTACCTGCACTGATGATAGAGTAGTGATTTTTAACAATGACCATGCCTTTGCCCAATTGCGGATAAGGCACGTCTTGTATTACCATATCACCAGAACCGAGTTTTTGTGTTAGTTGTTGCATTTATGTTGCATTTAGTTTAATTCGTTTTTATAAATAAATGAGGTCTTAGTAACAAAATACCAAAAATCCCCCAAATTAATATATTATAATAGTAATATAAGCCAGGAACCAAACCAATACTATCGATAAAATACATACCAAAAAGCATTAGTCCAAAAACTCTGACTTTTTTGTTCATTTTTAGTGAAATGTGAGCAACTTTAATTAAAAAAACAACTAAAAACAATACACCAATAATACCATTTGTCAATAATACACGGAAAAATTCATTATGTACTGGCCGAGATAATCCATCACCAAACCATTGAAAAAATACATTTTGCTCTTTAGTCCAGAACTGCCAATATTCTTCCCATATATAGCCTCTACCAGCTAATGTATATCTTACATCTTTAACTTCGCCAGATTGATAACCTACTTCTTTACTAAAAAGTTGCTCAATATTAGCAACAACCACATCCCCAAAAACAATAAATATTACAAACAAACCAATCATTATCAAAAATGATTGTTTAATTTTCGATTTTGAAAAAAGTAACATTAAGACAATCCATAAAATAAAAATACCAACACCCGCTTTACTAAAAACGGAATATATCGAAACAACAGCACTACTAGCCATCACAATTAAAAACACTTTAATCCAGATGCTTCTTATTTTAAAGACATACTGATAAATTAGTACTGATATTAATGTCATAAAACCATAAAAACGCACAGGGAAAGCGTCATGATAGAATCCAACATATCTCGTTAAGCCTATAGTTGCTCGTTCATGAAAGATTACACCTGTTTGCATTTGGAATAGACTTACTAAAATAGGAAAAACGCCTCCAATTATTATAGCCAATAGCAACTGTTTCAGTCGTTTTTGATTAGTTATGAAAATAGGAATTAAAAAAAATCCTAAGAAAGAATTAAAACTTAAAAAAGCGTTCTGAAATACGCCCACAGGTTTTTCAAATACACCCCAAATAATCCCAAATGACATTGCTACGAAATATATCGTTGCAATCCGTAACCAAAATTTAGGTACAATTTTTCTTTTTTTGAACAAATTAAAAAATAAAAAAGGAACTAAAAACCCCTGTATGGCGAGTACTGAAAATGGGCC
>CAJXVG010000048.1 GCA_913061495.1 uncultured Winogradskyella sp. | reverse complement strand
CGAGATCAGCCTCGGTCTCGTGGGCTCGGAGATGTGTATAAGAGACAGCTATTGAAGGGTCTGAATATTTTTTAGCCCAAAATAAACGCAAAATCACACTTTTAAAGCTTAACCAAGACTTAAGCACTCAATCCTTATTTTCATTTACAAGTTCGGAGACTAAGTTTGAGTTATATAATAGATGCCGAATAATAAAACTAAAAGACCATTGAGTCATTGGCAATACACATTTTGCAATAAAAGTTTTTACTGAAAACGGACGATTTATAAAAGAAATCCTTGCTGACGAAAATAAGCGGCTGGATCACAAACCGCGCGTTCTTTTTATAGATAAAGCATATAACCTTAACGGAAAAAAGGTAGTTTTCTTTTCTGATCACAAAACACTTCATTATTTAGATGATAAGAGAAAGGATGCTTATCCTTATCCTGCCAAAAACAATCAGTTAGCTTCATCTAATCTTGATTTTGTTGTAGATCCTAAAGGAAATTCTTTATTGATAAGTGAGCTAAATAGAGTGCTTCAATTTTCATACATTCATGAAAAAGAAGGTATTGCCACATGGTATAGTAAACCTTTATTTGATGGCCTCATTGCATTACGGCCAGCTTCCACAGACACTAGCAATGGGAAATTACATTGTTTTAAATTTCCTCCTAAGGAAGTAACTCAAATTCTTCAGGAATATGAATTTAGGGCCTTAACACACTTAGAGGACAACACCTATCTTTTAGCGACTGAAAATAATAGACTTTAATGATAGAAGTAAGTTAGCTGAATATCCTCTAACTCTTTCGGTAGAATTTAAAGAACTACAAGTGGACTGTGCTTTATCTCATAATACAGGATTTTACAGTTGGAGTAATTGCTACAGACAATAGTGGTAATACTTCATCGAATATAAGTATACCACAAGATCCTTCCCGTGTAACTCAATTAGTCCAAGGTGTTTACAATATAACGATTACACCAATAGATAATTTTGGGAATGATACAGACTACGTTTTTGAACTGGCAGTCAGAAATACACTAGGAATTGAGAAAAAGACAGAACTGGAGAAAGTATCCTTCTATCCCAATCCAGCAGAGCAAATATTAATTTTTTATAACCCAAAAAATATAGAGTTAAAAAGCGTAGAAATTTTTGATACGACCGGATGTTTGGTAAAAACTATTAAAGACAAAAACAGAATTTAAGCCTTACTAGGTTTAACAATGAATTTTGAATCTAAAAAAGAAAGTGTTTAAGTTTTCTTCTTTAATCTCTTTTCTTCTTTTTGTTGATACAGTGCATAAGCCAAAACTGCCATTTCAATACCTAAGATTGCAAGTTTGGCTTTTTTACTTTTAGTAAATATCGTTGAAAGTCCTAATAGTTTTGTAATTATCATGTTTTGCTTTTTATTAGTTATTAAGCGTTATCCCTAGGTTGGTGAATCTCTCTTCGCTCTTTTTGTTGATGGTTAATATCTTTTCCATCAACTTCTTTTTTATTTATGGCAGTTTCCTTTATGCTCGTTTCGTTGTTTTCCTTTTTATCGTTTTTTTTATCATTTGTTCCCATAATATGTGATGTTTATAATTAGTCTTCAAGATACTCATCATATATAGTTTAGGTTTGCTTAAAACAAAAAATGGTTGACTTATTTAAAAATCAACCATCTCTTATTTTCTATTTATTTCAAAATTAATGAGCCTCCAACCAATTATCACCAATATCTAAGTCCACATCTAACGGAACTTCTAGTTTATAAGCATTTTCCATTTCTGTTTTTATAAGCGTTTTCATCTCTTCAAGTTCTGGTTTGTAGATGTCAAACACCAATTCATCATGCACTTGAAGCAGCATTTTTGATTTGTAATGACCTTCTTTGAGCTTTTCAAAAATATTAATCATTGCAATTTTAATGATGTCTGCAGCGCTACCTTGAATTGGTGCATTTACGGCATTTCGTTCTGCTGCTCCACGAACGACTGCATTACGCGAATTAATATCTTTTAAATAACGACGACGACCTAAAACGGTTTGTACGTAACCGTTATCCCGAGCAAAATCAACTTGTTTGCCCATATAGGCTTTTAGCTTCGGGTATGTTTCATAATACGTGTCAATCAGTTCTTTAGATTCACTACGGGATAAATCCGTTTGGTTGCTTAAGCCGAAAGCCGAAACACCATAAATAATTCCAAAATTCACGGTTTTGGCATTGCTACGTTGTTCGCGAGTTACTTCATCTATTGGCACATTAAATACTTTTGAAGCAGTTGAAGCATGGATATCTTTACCATTTTTAAAGGCTTCAATCATGGTTTCTTCTTCACTTAAAGCGGCAATAATTCGTAATTCAATTTGAGAGTAATCCGCAGCCAATAATGTGTATTCTTCATTTCTTGGTACAAACGCTTTTCTAACTTGGCGACCACGTTCTGTACGGATTGGTATATTTTGTAAGTTTGGATTGTTGCTACTTAAACGACCAGTTGCGGCAACGGTCTGCATATAATCTGTATGTACGCGACCAGAACTTTCTTCAATTTGAAGTGGCAAAGCATCAACATACGTGCTTTTTAATTTTGAAAGTCCACGATAATCTAAAACTTGCTGAATAATAGTATGATCTTTTGCCAGATAACTCAGCACATCTTCAGCTGTAGAATACTGACCTGTCTTGGTTTTTTTCGGTTTATCTACTAATTTCATCTTTTCAAAAAGGATAATACCTAATTGTTTTGGTGAAGCAATATTGAATTCTTCACCAGCAGTCTCATAAATGTTTTTTTCAAGATTTGCGATGTCATTGTTTAGCGCGTCAGATAATGAGTTTAGGAATTCCTGATCTAAATTAATGCCTTCCAATTCCATTGCAGCTAAAACGTGTAACAACGGAATTTCAATTTCATCAAATAACTTTTGGGTGTTTGCTTCGCCTAACTCTTTTTCAAAATGTTCTTTAAGTTGAAGTGTAATATCTGCATCTTCCACAGCATATTCCGTTTGCTTGTCTAAAGGAACATTACGCATAGAAAGCTGGTTTTTTCCTTTTTTTCCAATGAGCTCAGTGATTGAAACAGGTGTATAGTTAAGGTATGTTTCTGCCAGCACATCCATATTGTGTCGCATATCAGGATTGATTAAGTAGTGCGCCAACATAGTATCGAATAATCTACCTTTTACCTCAACTTTATATTTAGCAAGTACCTTAATATCGTATTTTAAATTCTGACCGATTTTTTCAATATTCTCATTTTCAAAAAATGGTCTTAGGACTTCCATTAGTTCTTGGGCTTCATCTTTATTTTCTGAAAAAGGTACGTAAAACCCTTTGCCAGTTTCCCATGAAAAAGCAATACCTACCAATTCTGCAGTCAATGGGTTTAATCCTGTAGTTTCAGTATCGAAACAAACCGATGTTTGGCTCATTAAGTTCTTTACAAAGAGTTTGGTTGCCACGCCAGGAGATACGCTTTGGTAAAAATGAGAGGTGTTTTCAATGGTTTTTCTTTTGAATTCTGAGTTGTCTTCCGACGTATCATTAGAGGGTGAAGTTCCAAAAAGTGAAAACTGCCCTTCGCCAGCACTAATTTGTGTTTTGGGTTGAGATTTTGTTTCATCTTTAGTAGTTGAAGAAGTTCCCAAGTTTGAAGTAGCTTCTTGCTGAGGCGCAAATGTTTTAAGGAAATTATCGGTTAGTCTTCTAAATTCCAATTCTTGAAAAATTAGTTTCACCTTTTCTACATCTGGTTCAGACATTTCAAAATCCTTGGCATTAAAATCTACAGGAACATCTAACATTATAGTTGCTAGTTGCTTAGATAAGAGCCCAAGTTCTTTATTGGCTTCAACCTTCTCCTTCATTTTTCCTTTGAGTTGGTCGGTATTTTCAAAAAGCCCTTCCATGCTGCCAAATTGCTTCAAGAACTTTTTTGCTGTTTTTTCTCCAACACCTGGCAAGCCGGGAATATTATCAGATGAGTCTCCCATCATACCTAAAAAGTCAATGACTTGCATTGGCTCGGTGACTTCAAATTTTTTCTGAACCTCTGGGATTCCCCAAGTTTCATAACCACCACCAAAAACCGGTTTGTACATAAAGATATTTTCAGTAACTAATTGTGCAAAATCTTTATCTGGTGTTACCATATAGGTTTTGTAACCTTCTTTTTCAGCTTGTCGTGAGAGTGTACCGATAACATCATCCGCTTCAAAACCATCTTTAACCATAATAGGAATATGCATGGCTTCCAAGATGTCGCAGATATGCGGAATCGCAGTTCTTATTCCTTCTGGTGTCTCGTCTCTGTTGGCTTTGTATGCCTCAAACATTTCAACTCTGTCAACACTTCCACCCTTATCAAAACAAACGGCTAAATGGTCTGGTCGTTCACGTTTTATAACATCTAAAAGTGAGTTCATAAAACCCATAATGGCTGAGGTATCCTCACCTTTGGAATTGATTCTTGGGTTTTTTATAAAAGCATAGTAACCTCTAAAAATTAGAGCGTAAGCATCGACTAGAAAAAGACGTTTTTGGTCTGACATGAATTTAAATTTTGAAGTCTATAAAACTACGAAAACTTAAGCGTTAAATTGAAATGCAATTTGTAATTTTCCACTTTCAAAAATATCTCATGAAAACATTTTCAATAGCCATTCACGGAGGTGCAGGAACCTTGGTAAAAGGAATGATGACACCAGAATTGGAAGCAAACTACAAATTAGCATTAAAGACAGCTTTGGAGACTGGTTATAAACTTTTAGAAAACGGAAAAACTGCTGTTGATGCTGTTGAAGAAGCCGTAAAAGTTTTAGAAGATTCTCCATTATTTAATGCAGGAAAAGGCTCCGTTTTTACTGCCAAAGAATCCCACGAAATGGATGCATGTATTATGGAGGGAAAAACATTAAATGCAGGAGCTGTGAGTTTAGTTTCAGGTATTAAAAACCCAATTAGATTGTCGCGAGACGTGATGGAAAAAAGTGAGCACGTTTTTTTAGCTGGCGAAGGAGCGATGGAGTTTGCTAATGAGTTGGGTTATAAGTTAGAAGACGATGATTATTTCTATGATGAATTTAGGCACAAACAATGGTTAGAAATTAAGGATACAGATAGTTTTCAATTAGATCACTCAACAAAAAAAGATTCAAAATTTGGAACAGTCGGAGCAGTAGCATGTGACCAAAATGGTAATATAGCTGCAGCAACTTCAACTGGTGGAATGACCAATAAAAAATGGGGACGCGTTGGTGACAGTCCTATGGTTGGTGCGGGAAACTATGCCAACAATAAAACCTGTGCTATAAGTTGCACGGGAAGTGGCGAGTTTTTTATTAAAGGTGTTGTAGCTTATGATGTTGCTTGTTTAATGGAGCACAAAGGCATGGGTTTAAAAGACGCTTCAAATGAAGTTATCAATAAACGTATTTTGGAAATTGGTGGTGATGGAGGTCTAATAGCAGTTGATTCAAAAGGAAATATTGCAATGCCTTTTAATACAGAAGGGATGTATAGGGCGAGTAAATCTTCAACTGGAAAAGAAGAGGTTTCAATATATAAAGACTGAAATATCTGTTTTTCCTAGACATGAATTTCACTAATTCCCATTCATGAATTTGTAATAATTCGTATCAAAACAAATATCAAATAAAAGGCGCTTCAATAGGTAAAACCGTAACTTTCCTATTACTAATATCGTATTGGTCGCTATTGGATAAAACGTGAACGGTCATATTAGTAATGGTCATTGGTGTGCCTTCTTCAAGCAACTTTTCAGTATTGTGATTTAATGTGCTACCATCAAAGACGATAACCATTCCAGAACCGATGACTGTACAGTCATTACCGTTTTTAATAATCATTCCGGTATCTTCAGCAAGTCCAATCCCTAAAAGATTTGGAAACTTTGCGATGGCTTCAGATTGTCTTCCAAATCTGCCACGACGAATAAAATGAGTATCAATTACCAATTCAGGAATTAAGCCTAAACCGTTATACATTTTCACAGCACCTTTAATAAATGATTCCGAAGCACTGCCTCCAGCAATCATTTCGTTTGCCATTGCCATAGCGCCAGCACTTGTTCCTGCAATTACAAATCCACTTTCATTTTTATAGCGATCTAACAAGATGTTGTGAATTGTTGTGCCTCCTATTTTGTCAGTGATCTTAGATTGATTTCCACCAGAGAACATCACACAATTTGCGTTTTTTACGAGTGCTATGGAAAGCTCGGTTTCGGAATCTTCTTTAGACCTAATATCTAATACCGTGATATTTTTACAGCCCAACGTTGTAAAGGCTTTTAAATAATTTTCACCAACCTCAACAGGAATACTTGATGCCGTTGGTATAACAACAATATTTGCGTCAATTCCACCAGCTTCTTTTACAACATGGTATAATATTCCTTCTTCAATAAAATCTTGGGTGTACATTTCATCATCCTCAATTCCTTTATCTTCATTTCCCCCAATAGGAATTAGGGTTCCCTTTATCTTCTGCATAATAATTGTCTAAAAATATTGGGCAAAAATAAGGCAATTTTTCTATTGAAATAGCCTATATTTATAATCTTTCACTAACTAAACACAAACCAACCCATATGAAAATACGCGAGATCAATGCTATGCGAGGGCCAAATTACTGGTCAATTAGACGTCATAAACTAATTGTAATGGTTCTTGATATTGAGGACATGGAGGAAAAACCGTCTAATAAAATCGCTGGATTTTACGAACGCTTAAAAACCATGTTTCCTACAATGTATAGTCACCGTTGCTCTGTGGGTGAAGCTGGCGGATTTTTTCAACGTGTTGAAGAAGGCACTTGGATGGGTCATATTATTGAACATATTGCTTTGGAAATTCAAACTTTAGCAGGAATGGATGTTGGTTTTGGGCGTACAAGAGGTTATGGAGAAACTGGAGTTTACAATGTGGTTTTTGCTTATATGGAAGAATCCGTTGGACGATATGCAGCCAAAGTATCCGTAGATATATGTGAAGCCTTAATTAGTGGAGAAGGCTATGACCTAGCAACTGATATTCAGCGTATGCGTGAACTCCGTGAAGCAGACCGTCTCGGACCTAGCACAGGTTCTATTGTAGATGAAGCAGAATCTCGTGGAATTCCTTGGATTCGACTTAATAAATATTCATTGTGCCAATTGGGTTATGGTGCCAATCAAAAACGCATTCAAGCAACGGTAACTAGTGAAACGAGCAGTATTGGTGTAGAATTGGCTTGCGATAAAGAAGATACCAAATATTTATTGGAACAAGCTGAGGTAGAAGTGCCTCGAGGAGATATCATAAGTCGAGAACGTAGTTTAGAAGATGCTTGCCGCTATGTTGGGTACCCTTTGGTAATTAAACCTATTGATGGGAACCATGGTAGGGGAATTACGGTTGATATTCAGAATTATGATGATGCACTAGTGGCTTTTAATGCTGCAAAGGAAGTGTCGAGACGAGTAATTGTTGAAAAGTATATTACAGGTGAAGATTACAGGTTACTTGTAATTAACAATGTATTGGTAGCTGCAGCAAGAAGAACTCCTGCCCATGTTATCGGAGATGGTAAATCAACAGTTCAGCAATTAATTGAGAAGGTAAACAAAGACCCAAGACGAGGCTACGGTCATGAAAAAGTATTAACACAGATTACCGTCAATGATTTAACACAGACGATAATAAAGGATGCTGGCTATACTTTAGATTCAATATTAAAGGAAAGCGAAATGCTAATTTTAAAAGATACAGCCAACCTTAGTACAGGAGGTACTGCAGAAGATATTACGGATATTGTACATCCTGCAAATGTGAGTATGGCAGAGCGTATTTCAAAAATCATAGATTTAGACATTTGCGGTATTGATATTATGACTACAGATATTACAAAACCTTTATCTGAAACACGCGGAGCCGTTTTAGAAGTCAATGCTGGTCCTGGATTTAGAATGCACTTGGCGCCAACTACAGGATTGCCGCGGAATGTAGCTGCTCCGGTAATTGATAAGTTATTTCCAAAACAAGGTGATACTGGCCGTATTCCAATTATAGCCATTACAGGTACTAACGGAAAAACAACAACCTCACGTTTAATGGCTCATATTGCCAAAATGAAAGGGTATCGCGTGGGCTATACCACAAGTGATGGAGTTTATATTCAGAACAGATTATTAATGACAGGAGATTGCACAGGACCTGCAAGTGCAGAATTTGTACTAAAAGATCCAACGGTAAACTTTGCGGTATTAGAATGTGCAAGGGGAGGATTGTTAAGAGCAGGTCTGGGTTTTAAAAAGTGTGATGTGGCCATTGTAACAAATGTTGCGGCTGATCATTTAGGCTTAAAGGGTATTCATACCGTTGAGCAATTAGCAAGAGTAAAAGGAGTGGTTCCTGAAACTGTTTTACCAGATGGCTACGCCATTTTAAACGCAGATGATGATTTAGTGTACGATATGCGTCGTTCATTAAACTGTAATGTAGCATTGTTTTCTATGGATGAGGATAATCCAAGAATAAAAGCTATGCAACGTCTTAATGGTATTACTGCTGTTTATGAAAATGGTTTTGTAACTATTTGTAGAGGGGAATGGAAAATGCGTATTATGCACGCTGAACATATTCCATTGACTTATGGCGGAAAAGCGAAGTTCATGATTCAAAATGTGTTGGCAGCTGTTTTGGCAGCACATGTTCAAGGTATAAGAATTGAAGACATGAAAGCTGCGCTCGAAACCTTTATCCCATCGGCAACGCAGACACCAGGTCGTTTAAACCTTTTTAAATTCAACAAGTTTTCAATATTGTTAGATTATGCACATAATCCTGCAGGAATGCGAGCACTTCAAAAATTTACAGACGAATTGGATTGCACGGTTAAAGTCGGAATAATTGCTGGTATTGGTGACCGTCGTGTGGAAGACAATAATGAAATGGGAAGTATTGCAGCAGAAATGTTTGATGAAATCATTATAAGACAAGACAAACGCTTACGTGGAAAAACAGAGGAAGAGTTGATTAAAATGTTAGATGATGGCATTAAGATGAAAGACCCTAACAAGAAAACAACCATTATTCCTTCTGAGAAAGAAGCCATAAAGCATGCTGTTAAAAATGCTATTGATGGTTCACTTATTATATTGTGTAGCGATGTTATACCAGATGCGCTAGATTTGGTAAAAGAGTTAAAAGAATTAGAGTCTAACGGACAGTTAAATCTGGCTTAAAATAAAAAAAGCCGAAACATTTGTTTCGGCTTTCGTTTTATAAATTGTTAATCTAGCAAAGCTTTATAGTTTTTACTTTAATCTGTAAACTCTTTCTGTATGCTTTAATGCTGATTATTTCGTTACTTTTTTTGTGGTTTATTTTAATAACCTCAGCTTTAAGTTCAGCAGAGATAGTTGCTTTCTTAGCTTCTGGCTTTTCAACTTTAACAGTTTCAACAGTATCATTATTTGCAACAGTATCTTGTTGAGCAAAACCTGCTAGAGAGAACGTTAAGAAAGCGATAATGATTAAACCTTTTTTCATAATTGTTTGAAGCAATATTTGTTTTAACTTCGAGTCAAAGAAACGGCGGATATTTAATGTGGATGAAAAATTTAGATGAAAGAAGTCGATAATTAGATAACTGACATCTGTTAACCAAAAACATCGATGAAATACACAAAATGAGCTCTTAGACCAGTGAAACAGCCTTTTTTTTAACTCAAAAAATCAATTAAACAGATGAATAACAAGGTGTTATGTGTTGAATCGATGAAGTGCACCAAGCAGATAGACTTAAATATTATATAAACTATGGTAGAACATACAAATAGATATGGTAAACTATTTAATAAGCAGAAAAACAATCAGTTCCAAGTTGGTAACTCCAGTTATAATGAACGTATAAAGAAGTTAAATAAACTCCAAAATGCAATTGAGGTAACTTATAGGGAGGATATAAAAGAGGCACTCCATAAAGATCTGGGAAAACCTGTCTTAGAAACGGAGCTTACGGAAATCTATGCCATTATAGGAGATATTAAACACACCAAAGCCAATTTGCACAAATGGATGCGTAAACAAAAAGTAAGCACACCTGCATCTATGCTTGGCTCTAGTTCTTATTATAAATTTGAATCTAAAGGAGTATGCTTAATAATTTCTCCTTGGAATTTCCCTTTCAACCTAACATTTGGACCCTTGGTTTCTGCCATTGCAGCTGGTAATACAGCAATTATAAAACCTTCGGAAATGACTCCAGCTTCATCTAAATTAATGGCTAAAATAGTTAAAGATGTATTTATGGAAGATGAAGTAGCTTTAGTACAAGGTGAAGTTGAAACCTCAACCGAACTTTTAAAACTACCATTTAACCATATATTTTTTACAGGCTCACCTGCTGTGGGGAAAATTGTGATGGAAGCGGCTTCAAAACATTTAACATCTGTAACCTTGGAACTCGGTGGAAAATCGCCAACGATTATTGATAAAACAGCAAATATTGACAAAGCTGCCAAAAAAATAATTTGGGGAAAATTCCTGAATGCAGGACAGATTTGCATTTGCCCAGATTATATATTAATTGATGAAGCTGTAAAAAATGAATTTATTGCTTCGTGTAAAAAATGGCTGAAATCGTTTTTTGCTGGTAACCCCAAGACTTCGGATTCTTATGGTCGTATTGTTACCAATAAGCATTTTGAACGTTTAAAATCCCATTTAAAAAATGCCGAAAGTCTTAATGCTAAATTTGAAGTAGGAGGACAAACTGATGGCAATTCAAAATATATTGAACCCACGCTTATTTCAGATTTACAACCTGAAGCTACGTTATTGGAAGAAGAAATTTTTGGTCCTATTTTACCAATAGTCGCCTATAAAAGTCTAGATATGGCGATAGCATACATCAATTCAAAGGAGCGACCACTTGCTTTATATGTGTTTAGTAAAAGTAAGTCTAATACAAATAAAATTATTGCTAATACCAGAGCGGGAGGCACTTGTATTAATAATACGATTATCCATTATACCAACCATAACTTACCGTTTGGTGGTACCAATAACAGTGGCATTGGTAAGAGTCATGGATTTTTTGGATTTGAAGCCTTTAGTAATAAACGAGCAGTATTAAAGCAACATACGTTTGGTGTTACGGAGTTATTGTTTCCGCCTTATACAGATTTTAAAGAGAAGTTGGCTCGGTTTACTATTAAGTGGTTTTAAGCCTTGTTAAAGTAATCAACCGCTACATTTTCATTCTTATCTGCTTCATATTTCATATAAGTAAAACCTTTGTGAATACAATAGGCACCAACTTCGCCAGATTTGTTTATAGCGATATAAGCGATTTGAAAATCTTTATAGCTATCGTTTTTAGACACAATTCTATTAACGGCTTCTTCACAAGCTTCTTGCGGACTCATTCCGTTTCGCATTAATTCTACAATGAGGAAACTGCCCACTGTTTTCATCACTTCTTCTCCCATTCCGGTAGCAACAGCACCACCAATTTCATTATCAATAAATAACCCTGAACCAATTATTGGCGAATCTCCAACACGGCCTTTCATTTTATAAGATAAACCAGAGCTAGTACATGCACCTGCAATATCTCCATCCTTATCGATACAGAGCATACCAATAGTATCATGGTTTTCAATATTGATTATAGGTTTATATTTTGGTGATTTTTTCCATTCCTCCCAAGCTTTTTTAGAATTATCTGTTAAAAGATTTTCTCTTTTAAAGCCTTGTGAATAGGCAAATTCTTCAGCACCTTCGCCAGCAAGCATAACGTGAGGAGTGTCTTCCATCACTTTTTTTGCCAATGCTGCAACATTGGTTATATTTTCAACACAAACCACTGCTCCGCAATCTCCATTTGAGTCCATCACACATGCATCTAAGGTCACGTTGCCTTCACGGTCTGGTGCACCACCTTTTCCAACGGTTGTGTTTTTTAGATTTTCTTCTTCAACTTCAACACCTGCGATTGCTGCATCTAGCGCATTAGTTCCTTTGGTTAATTCTGCACCAGCTTTGGCATTAGCTTTTACAAATCCCCAAGTACAAATTGCTTTTGGTAATGTGTCTTTAGTTAAGGTCATAGGTTGTTGTTTTTCGTTTTTATTTTGTTTACAATTTAAAGCTGAAGCGCCAAAAGCTAGTCCAATGCCTGTTAAAGAGGTGTTTTTTATGAATTTTCTTCGTTTCATATTGTAATAAAATTATGTCATCTTGAGTATTAACGAGTTCAGAATATATTCTGAACAAAGCTAGTTTATGTAGGAAGTCGAAGCGCTCAACTTTATACAGATATTTTAATACTCAACTCCCTGTTTATCTAAAACAGTTTTAGTCCTAAACGCATAAAACAATAAATATGCAAAACAAGCTACAGCCATCCAATATGAAGATTGAATTGTAAATACATCAGCTAACTTCCCTTGTACTGGTGGAATAATGGCACCACCCAAAATCATCATAATTAAAAATGCTGAACCTTGGGATGTATATTTTCCCAAACCAGCAATACTCAATGTAAAAATACATGGCCACATAATAGAGCAAAACAATCCGCCAGATAAAAACGCAAACAATGCAATATTACCAGAAGAGAATAACCCTATTAACATAGCAATAACTCCTAAAAGACTAAAAACTTTAAGTGTTTGAACAGGATTGTCCTTCGCTACAAAAAAACCGCCAATTTGTACGGCAATACAAACAGCAAAGAAAATAATTTCATCTGCTGTGAAACTATATTTAATTGAGTTCACTAAAATAATGACTCCAAATGCAACATAAGGTACAATTATTAAAAGTGCTTTTTTCAAACCTTTGCTTGGATTAAAAACAGTGATGGCGCCAACCCAACGACCAATCATAAGTCCGCCCCAATACAATGAAATATAAGAACCCAATTGTGAGTCATTTAAAATTGGAAGCCCAAGTGCGTTTAAGTCCGTACCTTCAAAAGGTTGTTTCAATAATTCGCCTAAATTACTTCCAATAGTGACTTCAACTCCCACATAAGTAAAAATAGCCAACATACCTAAAACCAATTGCGGATATTTCATCGCTCCCCAACCAATAGCATTTTTACTAGCATTTGTATTTGCGTAGAATACAGAAGCTACTACCGCAAACAGTGCGACGAACAATAAAGTTAATCTTATATTTTCAATCTCTTCAGTAGCTGTTTCTGTACCAGCATAAGTACTAAAAATATATCCAAAACAGCCTATAATTATAAAGGTTAGGATAATTAATAAATTTCTGGCTTTATTGGCTGGCTCAAAAGCGGTTTCAGATTTTAGTGCAGGTAATTTTTTTGAAAAATGAAATAATGCAGCAGCAATTAAAAATAACGCTCCAACTCCCAAATATAGATTTTGTACAGTGACCAAGGTAATTTCATTATTGGCAATCATTTGAGCCAATTCGTCCGTACTCCAAGATGCCGAACCAAATATGACTAAACTAACCACAACTGGCCCAATGGTGGTGCCAAAAGAATTGATTCCTCCTGTTAAATTTAAACGATGCGAACCTGTTTTGGGGTCACCAAGTGCCACAGCAAATGGGTTTGCAGCAGTCTGTTGTAATGAAAACCCTAAGGCTACAATGAAAAAAGCAATGAGCACTAAATAGAATACTCCTGTTTGACCTTGTTCTGCACCAGATGTTACAGGATACATAATGAAAGCTCCAATAGCAGAAAGCAACAATCCATAAACAATACCATTTTTGTAGCCCCAATTATTTAAGATATCACGTTTTACCATACTGGATAATATAAACAAAGCGAGTGCTCCAATATAATAAGCTCCATAAAAAGCAAAATCAACCAATTGCGATTGAAACTGATCGATGTTAAAGTAGGTTTTGCAAAACGGAATAAACACACTATTTGAAGCGGCTATAAATCCCCAGAAAAAGAAAACCGTACATAAGGTTGCCAATGCAGATTTGTTGTTTTGATTGTTCATTTTTATTAGTTGTTAGTTAGTTTTATTTAATCGAAATTTCATCTACAAAAATCCAACTTCTACCATCCATTGGGTAACCCAAATGCCACTCTGGTAGTTTGCCTAGTTTTTTTGCTATGACTTTTACATATTTATATGCTGTTTGGTCTAATTTAAACTCAACCGTTTTAATTTCTATATCACTATTTTTTTTGGTTGAATTTATTTTTTGACTAGGTAAAGCCTTAAAATTTTTATTGTCTTTTGAAACAAAACATTGCACTTCTGTAGGGTAAAAAATCCAAGCACCTTGATCTCTTAGAAAGTTCACTTTAATAGATGAAATTCTCTTTTGAGACCCTAAGTCAACCGTGGCAACCAAATCTGAATCATGATAACCTTGCCAACTTCCTGTTCTGTAATTTTTGGTACTTCTAATGCCATCAATTAAGGCATCATTTCCACCAGCATTATATTGATTTGCAAATTCACTTTGAAGAGTAATACTAAGATTTGGATCTATTTTAAAAAAGGGTGTTGTTAAAACAGGACTTTTTAAATCTCCTTTTTCTGAATAAAGCTTCACTTTTACATCACTTTCAATAGTGAATGGATTAGAATATAATTTGAAGTTTCCATCGTTAAACGCATAATAGATTTTTGCATCTTTTTCAGAAGTGCCTAAAACAACTTCAGTTGAATTTCTAAAAGTAATATCTCCTTTTGCAATATAAGGCGAAGGTAAAATTTTATATTCTGTGATTTCGGTTTTTGGTTCTTGTCCATCTCTACTTCCCCAAACGGCAGGATTATCGGTCATTTTGAATTCTAACGTTCCGCCTGAAATTATATCTTCATGTGTAATATAAGTGACACTTAATTCCTTTCCATTTAAGGTTACGGACTCAATGTATTTGTTGATATCGCTCACATTATTTGCGGTAATGTTGAATTGCTTTCCATTTTCAAGATTAATAGTTGCTTTATCAAAAAGAGGTGTTCCAATAATGTATTGATTGCTTCCAGGTGTAACCGAATAAAATCCCATAGAACTCAAAACATACCAAGCACTCATTTGTCCGCAATCTTCATTACCCGAAACTCCATCAGGATCGTTATTATAAAGTTCGGTTAAAATTTGATGGACTTTCTCTTGTGTTTTATGTGGCTTATTCACAAAGTTATAGAGGTATGCCATATGATGACTCGGCTCGTTACCATGAGCGTATTGCCCAATTAAACCTGTAATATCAGATTGGTCTCTACCTGAAGTTTCTGTTTTTGCCGAGAATAATTCATCAAGTTGCGCTTCCAACTGATCTTTTCCTCCAAGCAAACCAATAAATCCTGAAACATCCTGAGGTACATAAAAACTGTACTGCCAAGAATTAGCTTCGGTATAATTAAAGTTAACTTCATAAGGATCGAAAGGAGCAAACCACGTATTTCTGAATCTGCCACGCATAAATTTTGATTCTGGGTCAAATACATTTTTATAATACTGCGCGCGCTGAATGTAAGTTTTGTAATCTTTAGACTTACCCATTTCTTTTGCCATTTGGGCTATCGTCCAATCGTCATAAGCATATTCTAAGGTTTTGGAAACGGATTCACTTTCTTCATCTACAGGAATAAATCCATATTTTTTATAAGATTCCAACCCAAATTTATCTCTTGTTGCCGAATGTTTCATGGCTGCAAAAGCCTTTTCAATATCGTAATCTCTAATGCCTTTTAAATATGCATCTGCAACAACTGGCACAGCGTGGTAACCAATCATACAATCTGTATAATTTCCTGCTAAATCCCACATTGGCATAATTCCGCCTTCATCATATTTCGCTAAAAAAGTATTGATAAAATCGTTGGTTTTTTCCTGTTCAATAATAGTGTAAAGCGGATGCGCAGCTCTGTAGGTATCCCAAAGTGAAAACACTGTGTAGTAATTAAAATCGGCATTATGAATTTCTAAATCCATACCTCTATAACGACCATCAACATCTTGGTAAAGATTGGGTGCAATCATGGTGTGGTAAAGTGCAGAATAAAAATTAGTCTTTTTGTCTAAGTCATCACTTTCGATGACGATTTTTTCAAGGTGTGATTCCCAGGTTTTTTGTGCTTCAGCTTTAACGGTTTCAAAATCTTTATTTAAAACTTCAGCTTCTAAATTTTTACGAGCACCTTCTTCGTCAACTGCAGAAATTCCTGTTTTAACTAAAATAGGTTCGTTATTAGGATTATCAAAAAGAATAACCGCTTTCTTACTTTGAAATTTATAATTTTTTGAAACAGCAGTACCATTGTCATCATAAACAATCGATTTTATGGGATGCGAAAATTTAATGTGATAAAATAAACGCTGGTCTTTTGCCCAAGCCGATGAATGCCTATAACCATTGATTTCATTGTCATTCAACGTATTGATTTTATGGTCTAAAACCTTATCTCTATGTTCTAAATCTAAAACAACATATTGATTTTCGGAATTTGGAAACTTATATTTATGAATGCCACTTCGTTTTGAAACGGTTAACTCCACATCAATATTAGTAGAATCTAAATGTACTTTATAATAACCAGATTCGGCAATTTCATTTTCATGACTAAAATGAGCACGATAGCCTTTTTTACCATCAGCACCATTATTAAAGTTGGTTTCATTTGTTGGCATTAACAGCACATCTCCATAATCGCTAATACCTGTTCCGCTTAAATGTGTGTGTGAAAACCCGTAAATATATTCATCCGAATAATGGTAACCAGAACAGCCATCCCAACCTTCTAAACGTGTATCTGGACTTAACTGCATCATCCCAAAAGGTAGCGTTGCTCCAGGATATGTATGACCGTGACCACCTGTGCCAATAAAGGTATTTACATAAGAGGTTAAAGGTTGGTCTTTTTTTGCAGATACAATATGGGTTTTTTCACCACAGCCAAAAAGTAAGATTACCGTAATGAAAGCCAAAGTAAATTGAAGATTCTTCAAAAGATTGCTAATTTTAAAACGTCTAATATACTAAAATGCATTTCAAGAAAAACGCTGTGATTTTACTTTTATCTTTATTCATAATTAGGTTGTGCTGAAAACTATGCCAAAAGCATAACTATTTATTTTAAAACAGACCAAATGAACTTGGAGGATATACGGTTAAAAACCTTTAACACTTTCATAAGATAAGTCACACGGCATATTGTTAAATTTGCAAGAATATACCCTTTAGATGACACGTTGGATAATTTTTGTTATAATATATGTTTTATTAACAATTTATGGCTTTCAGGCTATAAAAACGGTAACTAAACACAATTGGATTCACTACATATATATTGCGATTGCTATTATCGTTGCAGGCAATTTTATATATCAATTTACAGGAGCTTCAGAAGGTAGGGTTTTAAGCCCAATTAAAAGTTATGCTTTTGGTTTTTTACTTTCTTTTATGGCACTCAATCTAGTGTTGGTTCCTATACTTTTTTTAGAGGATATTATCCGTGGAGTATTTGGTTTTTATGATAGGTTTATTGCTAAGCGCGAAGTATTTCACATTCCAGATCGAAGAAAATTTATAAGCCAAATAGCTATAGGTTTGGCAGCGATTCCCTTTGCCTCACTGCTTTACGGTATGTATAAAGGTAAATACAATTTTAGGGTATTAAAATACACACTTCATTTTGAAGATTTACCACAAGCTTTTGATGGTTATAGAATCACACAGATCAGTGATATCCATTCGGGTAGTTTTGACAATAAGAAAAAAATTGAATATGCCGTTGATTTAGTCAATGAACAAAAATCTGACGTTTTATTATTTACAGGAGATTTGGTAAATAACAAGGCTACGGAAATGTTACCTTGGAAAGAAACCTTTGGAAGATTGAAAGCCAACGACGGAATATTTTCTGTACTGGGAAACCATGATTATGGTGATTATGTAGATTGGGATACACCTGAAGAAAAAGCACAAAATCTTGAAGATTTAAAAGTAATTCAAAAAGAAATAGGTTTCGATTTATTACTGAATGAAAGTAGATATCTCGAAAAAAATGGAGAACGAATAGCTTTAGTCGGTGTTGAAAATTGGGGAAAAGGCGGCTTTAAAAAATCTGGAGACTTAAAGAAAGCAGCTTCTCAAATTCAGCCAACCGACTTTAAGATTTTAATGAGCCACGATCCAAGTCACTGGGACCAGGTAGTTATCAATGACGATTATCATTATCATTTAACCTTAAGTGGCCACACACATGGCATGCAGTTTGGGATAGAAATTCCGGGTTGGATAAAATGGAGTCCTGTAAAATGGCGCTATAAACATTGGGCCGGAATTTATAAGGAGCTAGGTCAGTATATAAACGTAAACAGAGGTTTTGGTTACTTGGGTTATCCTGGTAGAGTTGGTATTTGGCCAGAAATTACGGTCATTGAATTGAAAAAAGGTAAGGATGAGGCTAATTCATAAGTAAAACCTTATATTTACTTATAAATCTGTCTCTTATACACATCTCCGAGCCCACGAGACCGAGGCTGATCTCG
>CAJXVG010000047.1 GCA_913061495.1 uncultured Winogradskyella sp. | reverse complement strand
ACGAGATCAGCCTCGGTCTCGTGGGCTCGGAGATGTGTATAAGAGACAGATCTAGTTTAGATGGTGGTAAATCTAAAGCACTGATGGCTTGAGCAATTTCAACAGAATCAAATATTGAAATTGGTTTCTGAACAAATTCTCCTGCATACTCGTGCAAGTTTAAAATTTCGCTCACATTGCGATCAATAAGTTGATTTCTGAACAATACTAGTTCAATAGATTTATCGTACCATAAATCGCTCACTATTTTAATGAACTCAACCGTTGCTCTGCGACGGTCTGCCTGAAAGGCCAATTCTTTTTCGTAAGTGTCGTTAAAACCCATTTGTTTTTGGTTTAATGATTTTAAATTTGGTGCAAAAATAATATATTTCAAACGTTTTCGTAAAGTATTTTAACGAATAAAAAAAACCTTTAAAGAATAAATCTTTAAAGGTTCTGCTTAGCTTATTTGTTTTTGATTATCTAAAGTTGTAAATAACTTTATCTCCGTCATTATTAATGATTTCTATTTGTAGAGGCTCATTAAAACGTCTGCGTTTCATTGCGGTTTGAGCATCTTCGATGGAGTATAGTTTTTCTCCATTTATTCTAGTAATAATACTTCCTTCGCTAACACCATTTTCGTTCCAGTAGGTTTTGTAGTTTTCATCAAATTGTGAAATCCTAATGCCATAATCTGTTCCGAATTTTTTCAATTCTCTTTCTGAAGCATTTTTAACAATACCAATTGCTTGTACAGTAGTCATTGTAGGCTTCAGTAATTTCACTGGTAAGACTTCAATATTACCATCTCGCATTAATGTTACATTCACAACATCATTCGGGTTTTTGGTTTTTAAATAACCTGTTAAGTCAGAAAACTTTGTAATTTCCACATTGTCAATTTTCTTTATAATATCACCAGATTGAATTCCAGCCTTCTCAGCTCCAGTATCTTTTTGTACATCACTTACATAGAAGCCTTCCGTAGTTTCAGTTCCTATTTGTTCAGCAGCTTTATTATTTAGCGCACCACCTACAACACCCAAAATACCATTTTGTACATTCCCATACTCCATAATATCATTCACAATTTTACGCGCAATATTACTTGGCACGGCAAACGAGTAGCCTATGTAAGAACCTGTTCTTGATGATATAGCTGTATTGATTCCTATTAAATCACCGTTAGTGTTTACTAAGGCTCCACCCGAATTACCTGGGTTTACCGCTGCATCTGTCTGAATAAATGACTGCAAATTCTGCCCAGATAAATCACGCGCCTTGGCACTGATTATACCTGCTGTTACTGTAGAGTTAAGGTTAAAAGGATTACCAACAGCCAAAACCCATTCACCAATCTTTGCATTATCAGAATCACCAAAGGCCATAAACGGTAGTTCTTCTTCAGTTTCAATTTTTAAAAGCGCAATATCTGTAGTTTCATCAGTGCCAATCAATTCTGCCATGTAAGCTTTATTGTTGTTTAAAGTGATACTGATTTCATTTGCATTTTTTATAACATGGTTATTGGTAACAATATAACCTGTAGGTGAAATTATAACTCCGCTGCCAGTACCTACTTGCGCACGTTCTGAGCTACGACCATAGAATAAATCTCTCATGGTCATAGGTGCACTTACGATAGATGTATTTTTTACGTGTACAACAGCATCAATTGACTTTTCTGCTGCTTCTACAAAGTCTGGAGCTATTTCGCTCGGACTATTAATTGTATTTGTAGTATTATTTGTGGGAACAAACACAGGAAAATCCGAGGATTGTTCAATTGCTATTTGTTCTTTGTTGTCTTCGACAAAAAGTTTATAACCTCCTAAAGTTAACAAACCACCTAATGCCGAAACAAACACTAATGTTAGAATCTTCTTCATATTTTTCAGTTTTAAGTTTAATTAATCAACGATTAAAATTAGATATTTATTAAATTTTAATTTTGGATTTAACGACTATTTAACTTCAACTTTAACGACGTTTTAACACCTAAATTTACGCTCTAATATTGTTATATTTGCCAATAATTATGAAATTGACTTTTTACAAATATCAAGGTACAGGTAACGACTTTATTATTGCAGATAATCGTCACCAAAAAATAAGCAAAAACGATACCAAACGTGTTGCAGCACTCTGTGATAGACGTTTTGGCATTGGAGCAGATGGTTTTATACTGTTGGAAAATGACGAAAATTCAGATTTTAAAATGGTGTATTACAATGCAGATGGCAACGAAAGTAGTATGTGCGGTAATGGAGCAAGGTGTATAACTGCATTTGCAAAATATCTCGGGTTAATTGAAGATTCTGCAAAATTCATAGCCATTGATGGTTTGCACCATGCTAAAATTGAGGACGAAATTGTTCACCTTCAAATGCAGGATGTTTCAAATATTGAAAATCATGGTACTCACCTCTTTATGGATACAGGCTCTCCTCATCATGTTCAGGTTGTTTCTCGCTTGTCGGATTACGAAGTAAAAGAAAATGGAGCTAAGATTCGATTTGGAGAACCGTATAACGAATCTGGTAGTAATGTGAATTTTGTGGAGCAAATAAAAGATAACGTGTTTTCTGTAAGGACTTATGAACGTGGAGTAGAGGACGAAACATTATCTTGTGGCACGGGAGTTACTGCCGTGGCATTAGCGATGCATAAGAGCGGAAAGACAACCGCTAATGAAGTAAATTTAGAAACACCAGGCGGAAAACTCACAGTCACTTTTAAAGCTGATAGCAATGGCTACTCTAATATTTGGCTAATAGGTCCTGCAAAACAAGTGTTTAAAGGTGAAATAGAATGGTAACATTGAAAGGTAAACACATTTATCTAAGAGCTCTTGAGCCAGAAGATCTTAATTTTATATATGAAATTGAAAATAATACTGAGCTTTGGTCGCTAAGCGATACACAAACTCCATATTCAAGATTTTTAATAAAACAATATCTTGATAATGCACACCAGGATATTTTTGAAGCCAAACAACTTAGGCTGGTGATTTGTGATAATGAAAATACTACAATTGGTCTTATTGACGTTTTTGATTTTAATCCTAAGAATAAACGCGCAGGCATTGGTATTTTAATAAAAGATGAAGCTAAACGCAATAAAGGTTTTGGGAAAGAAGCTCTAAGTTTATTGACTGAATATTGTTTTAAATCTCTGCACTTACATCAGCTTTATGCTAATGTTTCAGAAGAAAATGCGTCTAGTATAAAGTTGTTTGAAAACAACGGTTTTAAAAAAATAGGATTAAAAGAAGACTGGAACTTTAATGGTAATCAGTTTACAAACGAATATCTCCTTCAACGAATTAACAGTTAATTTATGTACATTAAAAAAATCCTTTGGGCAATTTCCATTATTGGTTTGGTGATTTTTGCATTAATCGCTTATTATATTTATGGAGCTATGTTTAAGCCCAACACTAAATTCAGTGAAGAAATTGCTTATGTATATGTGCCAACTGACGCTTCTTATCTTGATGTTAGGCAGCAGTTAAATCCGCTTTTAGAAAATATAGATACGTTTGATGCATTGGCAAGCCAGAAAAAATACACTACCAATATTAAAGCGGGAAGATTCCGAATTAATAAAGGAATGAGTAATAATGATATTATAAATTCAATCCGAAGTAAAAATATACCGTTTCAGTTGGCTTTTAACAACCAGAATAGTATAGCCGCTCTAGCCGGAAGAATTGGTGAAGAAATTGAAGCAGATAGTCTTTCGCTTTACAATGCTATGACTCAAACTTCATTTTTGAATGAAAACGGATTTACAAAAGCAACAGCCTTAGGTATGTACCTACCTAACAGTTATGAGTTTTTTTGGAATACAACTGCTGAAGATTTTAGAGCAAGGATGCTTAAGGAATACAAACGTTTTTGGACAGAAGCAAGAAAAGCAAAAGCTAAAAAATTGAACTTAACGCCAAATGAGGTAATGACTTTGGCTTCAATTGTTCATGAAGAATCAAAAAAAGCAGCAGAACAACCTCGCGTTGCAGGTGTTTACCTTAACCGTTTAAGAATTGGTATGCCTTTGCAAGCAGACCCAACGCTAAAGTTTGCTGCCTACCAATTGCCAAAATATAAAAATACAATAATTAGAAGAGTGCTTAATATTCATAAAGAAATCAACTCTCCTTATAATACCTATAAAAATGTTGGGTTACCACCAGGATCAATTGCAATGCCAGATATGTCAGCCATAAAAGCTGTATTAAATCCCGAAAAACACCAATATCTCTATTTTGCAGCCGATGCAAAGCGAGTAGGTTACCATAAGTTTGCAAAAACATTGGCACAGCATAATAAGAATGCTCGCGATTATCAACGGTATTTGTCTTCACAAGGAATAAACCGTTAATTTTGAAGTGGTATAAAAGTCATACTTTAATATTTCTTTTTGTAGGAACTTTTGTTTTTTCTCAATCTAAAACCACCCAATTTTTAAAACCCAGCGATACATTAAATACAGCTCGAAGAAATGCTGTTGTAATTAGTGAAGCATCGTTAGCATCATTAACTTTAATGGGCTTAAATGAACTTTGGTATTCAGATTATCCACGTTCTTCATTTCAAACTATAAATGATAGTGATGAATGGCTACAAATGGACAAATTTGGTCATGTGTTTTCATCTTATCAATTAGGTAGATTAGGAGCTCACACTTTGAACTGGGCTGGAGTTAGTGAAAAAGATCAGCTTTTGTACGGAGCCACGTTAGGTTTGGGTTTTTTAACTGCAGTTGAAGTATTGGATGGCTTTTCAGCAGAATGGGGTTTTTCTTGGACAGACATGGCAGCCAATGCCGCAGGTACAGGTTTATACGTTGGGCAAGACTTGTTATGGAAAGAGCAACGCATCCTTTTAAAATATTCATTTCATACTACAAGCTTAGCTAAACAACGACCAAATAAATTAGGGGATGGTTTTTTTGAGGAGTTTTTAAAGGATTATAACGGACAAACCTATTGGTTGAGTGCCAACATAAATTCATTTATCAAGTCAGAAAAAGTTCCTAATTGGTTAAATGTTGCCTTTGGTTATGGAGCTGAAGGTTTGCTCACTGGTGAGCCCAACGATTCTTTGTTCATAGATCAAAATAGAATACGGCAATACTACCTAAGTCTAGACATAGATTTAAGCCGAATTAAAACAAATTCTCACTTTCTTAAAACCATTTTTGACGTTTTAAACGTTATCAAGATACCATTTCCGGCTCTAGAATTAAACAGTAAAGGACACTTAAAGATGCACTATTTCTACTTTTAGTCGGACTTTAACGCACTTAAAAGGTTGGTTTTCAGTATTTGTTTAAATGTTGTATATTTGCACCCGAATTCAGTAAAGCAGTTTGGGGAAACTATTTTACATTAAAAATTAGCTTAGATGGTTAAGAATAATGTTAAGAATTTTTTATTACCCTTTTCAATTTGTTTACTAATGGCTTTAGCCTTGTATCCAAATTCTACTATTAATCCAGATGATTATTCTACTGAAGGATTAGAACTCAATTACAATATTTCAGAAGAATTGGCACTCAATGTCAATAAAGGAAGTAAATACAATATGTTTACGCCTCATTTAGGAAAGTCTTTTGAAGGTTTTAAAGAAGCATTAGCTTTTAAAGAATCTAGAGGAGATTACTTTACAGTGAATACTTTAGGCTATTTAGGAAAGTATCAGTTTGGTGCAGAAACCTTAAAACTGATAGGTGTTTATAATCCAAACCAATTCTTATATAACCCAGAACTTCAAGAAAAAGCATTTTTGGCGAATGCATCACGAAACAAATGGGTTTTACGACGAGATATAAAACGTTTTGAAGGGAAACTTATAGGAGGTATAAAAGTGACCGAATCTGGTATTTTGGCAGCAGCACACTTAGCTGGTCCTGGTAACGTGAAGAAGTTTTTACGAAGCTTTGGTGCTAATAACCTTTCAGATGCTTATGGATCTTCAGTTAAGTTTTATATGAAGAAATTTTCTGGGTACGATACTTCAATGATTACACCAGATAGAAAAGCAAGAGTAACACTCTAAAGAATCACATCATTCTTTTTGAATAATAAAAATAGAAGGCCTTTTATGAAGGTCTTCTTTGTTTTGTTTCCAATCCTTTGCAGCTTTTGTTCTTATAAATTCGGTCGGTAAGGTGAGGTCACATGCAACACAAACCTTTGTATTGGGATTGAGCGTGCTTGCTAAATCCTCGAGCATTTTCATGTTTCTGTAGGGAGTTTCTATAAAAATCTGTGCTTGGTTGTTTTCGAAAGAAATACGCTCTAGGCTTTTTAGCTTAACTTTTCGTTCATTTTTATCAATAGGAAGATAGCCATTAAAAGTAAAACTTTGTCCATTCATACCTGATGCCATTAATGCTAATAAAATCGAAGAAGGACCTACAAGCGGTACAACCTGAATATCCATTTGATGTGCCAAACTCACAATATCTGCTCCAGGATCTGCGATGGCAGGACAACCTGCTTCGGATAGCAAACCTATTGAATTACCATCTAAACAAGAATTTAGATAAGTGTTACGTTCCGTTTCAGTAGTGTATTTATTGAGCACCAAAAGTTTTAAAGATGGTTGAGATTTACTTGGTTTAATTCGCTTTATAAAGCGTCTTGCCGTTTTTTCATTTTCTACAATGTAACTATCTAATTGCTCAATAACTTTTTTTATTGATATTGGTAAAACTTCAAGTGGTGGGTTATCACCAAGACGTGTTGGTATAAGGTATAACTTGCCTTTGTTTGTGCTCATTAATTTATGGCTAGTTTGCGTGTTAAATGATTTCCTGTATTATTTTCAATTTTTACAATATACATCCCTTTTGAAATATCTGTAACATTAATAATTTGAATTATTTCAGAATTTCTTTGAATTGATTTTATGCGTTTTCCTTGAAGATCAAAAATAGAAATTGATGAAATTGAAGCGTTATATTTAGAAAAATCTATGTGTAGCTCTTCCTTTGAAGGGTTTGGAAATAGTACAATAGAATTCAGATCCTGTTCTTCAACACCCAATACGTTAGCATCAATAAGTCTAAAAACTTCACCGCTACTGCTACTGATAGAGGCGACATAAATTTCACCATTAGTATCCTCGCCAAAAGCGGTCCAGTTTCCTGTAAATTGTTCTAGTGTCATATCCCATTCCTCATCAATATCATCATATTCAATATAACCGACATCACCGCTGCAATAATCAGCAAAAAAGTATAGTCCTTGAAAGTTAGGGTAATCAGAACCTCTGTAAATATAACCGCCTGTTATAGAACATCTGCCAGAGCTATGTGAATATTGAGCAACAGGAAATGTTAATTCAGATTCATCTGGACAATTCTCACTTGTGTCGTACTCTGAGTTACCTTCATAGCACCTCCAGCCATAATTTAAACCAGACTCAGTTGCACCTGCATTATCGATTTCTTCAATTTGAACCTGCCCAACATCTGCTATCCATATATCTCCGTTTGCACGATCGAAAGAGAATTTTGATGGATTTCGTAAGCCATAAGCCCATATTTCATCTAACGCAGTACTATTTTCAACAAAAGGGTTGTCTGCAGGAATACCATAATTATTGCCACCACTCGGATTGTCAACATCTAATCTTAGCATTTTACCCAAAAAAGTAGTTAAGTCTTGTGCTCTATTTCCAGGATCTCCACCAGCACCTCCGTCACCTGAAGCTATGTATAAATAACCGTCGCTCCCAAAAGCTAAATCACCTCCATTATGGTTGCTAAACGGTTGTACATACGAGATAATCTCTAATTCTGCAGTTGTATTGGCTACAAGTGGATTTGAAGCATTTCTTGTAAATCGAGATACAACAGTATTCCCGGAATCATCAATATAATTAACATAAAAATAGCCATTTGTTTCATAATCTGGATGAAACGTAAGTCCCAACAAACCTCTCTCGTCTCCTATACTACCAATATTTCCAACACGATCCGTAATGTCTAAAAAAGGTTGGGTAACTAATGTGCCTGATGCATCGATGATTCTAATACGCCCATCTTGTTCAACTACATAAAGGTTAGTATCAAAACTCCTTGTGTTTTTAATGTTCACGGGTTTATCTAAGCCAGAAGAAAATAATTGGAGTTCTAAATCTGGAGTTTGTGCATAATTAAACAAACAACAAAGTAATGGTAGAATACATGCTGAATACTTCATAGTTTTTAGGATAAAGAGGTTATTTTACTAAGATACAAAAAAAACGACCTTAACCTTTTCGTTAATGGCAATAAGCAAAATTTAGTTTTTTTTGAGCTATGAAGCAAAATGCTTTTAAAATTAAGCTAAGATTTATTGCGGTGCGAGTTGGCAGAAGGCTTATTATGCTAAATCTATGTTTAATTTAGCATTGAATAATGATACAATTAAGCACCATTTTTTTAGTGGTGAATGATGACTTTTAAACTATAGAAACCTAGTTATTTTGAAAAACCTTAAAGTGCTAGTTTTTTGGCTAAATCCTCAACGTATTTTCTGAACTGTTTATCTGTTGATGATAAGTTGTCAACAGTTTTACAGGCGTGTAATACCGTAGCATGGTCACGTTGTCCAATCTGAGAGCCGATACTAGCTAATGAAGCTTTAGTGTATTTTTTCGCAAAAAACATTGCCAATTGCCTAGCTTGTACAATATGACGTTTTCTGGTTTTAGATTGTAAAGTACTTACATCCATCTGGAAATAATCTGAAACTACTTTCTGAATATAATCTATAGAAACCTCGCGCTTTGTATTCTTTACAAATTTATCAACGATATCTTTTGCAAGACTAATGGTAATTTCTTTTTTATTGAAAGAAGATTGTGCGATTAAAGAAATAATTGCGCCTTCTAATTCTCTAACGTTAGATTTTATATGTTTAGCGATATATTCAATGATGTCTTCTGGCATTTCAACACCATCTCTGTAAAGTTTATTCTTTAAGATAGAAACACGTGTTTCAAAATCTGGTGTCTGTAATTCAGCAGAAAGTCCCCATTTAAAACGAGATAATAACCGCTGTTCAATATCTTGCATGTCCACAGGTGCCTTATCTGATGTTAAAATAACCTGTTTCCCGTTTTGGTGTAAGTGGTTAAAGATGTGAAAAAAGACATCTTGTGTGCCTGTTTTACCCGATAAAAACTGAACATCGTCAATTATAAGTACATCTATTATTTGGTAAAAATGAATAAAGTCATTTCTATTATTCTTTTTTACTGAGTCAATATATTGTTGTGTAAATTTTTCAGCAGAAATATATAACACTGTTTTTTCTGGATATTTATCTTTTATATCCACTCCAATAGCATGTGCTAAGTGTGTTTTGCCTAATCCTACACCTCCAAATACTAATAAAGGGTTAAAAGAAGTGCCTCCAGGTTTATTCGCTACTGCTATACCAGCGTTTCTTGCTAATCTATTAGAATCTCCTTCTAAAAAGTTTTCAAAACTATAACTAGGATTGAGCTGTGACTCAATTTTTACGTTTCTAATGCCAGGAATTACAAAAGGATTTTTTAACTCCGGACTTTTATTATTAAAGGGAACGTCAACATCTTGTGATTTTACTGCAGACCTATTAGAACTAGGTATTTTTTCTGTAAATGGTTGTTTATTGCCATAAGTGTTTTCCATCTTAATAACGTACACCAATTTAGCATCTTCTCCGAGTTCTTTGGTTAAAGCTACTTTTAAGATTTTAACGTAGTGTTCTTCTAGCCATTCGTAGAAAAATTTACTAGGAACTTGAATGCTTAAAGCATTATTTGTGAGTTTAACGGCTTCTATTGGTTCAAACCAGGTTTTGTAGGCTTGCGGTTGTATATTGTCCTTGATAAATGAAAGGCAATTACCCCATGCAGATTCCGCTGTTATACTCATGCTCTAAGTTAGATTATTTGTTGTTTGTTAGTTTAGCAAAAAAAAAGAGAAGTAGAATTCCCTTATTAATCAACAGGACAAATATGTGAACAAAATTCTTAATAAAAAAATCAATTTCTGTTGAATTTTAAGAATTTTTTCCTCATGTTTAAATGACTTGTAATTTACGAATTTTTTAGCAAACAGACTTTAAATATATGAATTTTAATGAAACAAAAATTAGGGTAAGATATGGAGAAACAGACCAAATGGGAGTGGTTTACCATGCTAACTACGCACAATATTTTGAAGTAGGTAGAACCGAGTGGTTGCGCGAGTTTGGCCTTACATACCTTAGGATGGAAGAAGAAGGTATAATGTTGCCTGTAGTTTCCTTAACTATAAATTACAAGAATTCAGCACGCTATGATGATGTACTTAAAGTAAAAACAACATTAAAAAAAATGCCAACCGCTTCCATAGAATTTAATTACGAATTACGAAACCAATCCGATGAATTGTTAGCTACAGGTAATACAATTCTTGCATTTATAGACAAGGATAAAAATAGGCCAACAAGATGTCCAAAATATCTTTTAGACAAACTGCAAAATTACTCGTTATAATTCAGTGATTTTTACTCCAAAGAAATTTTCAAAAAGTCCAAAAACATTCTGAGCGTTTCCTTTTCTGACAGAGATTTCCAATAAACAGTTCAATTCTAATTTTTGGTTTATTATTTCTGCTTCATTTTCTTTTAGCAATCGCATTACTTTGCTCATGTTTTTATATTCAAATTTTAGCTCAAATTGTTTGTCTATTGTTTTTTTAATAATTCTTGCAGATTCTAATGCAAATTGAGCTCCGGTTTTGTATGCGTTAATTAAGCCTCCAACTCCCAGTTTTACTCCGCCATAGTATCTAATAACTACAACAAGTACATTAGTGACTTCAAAGGATTGTATCTGTCCATAAATTGGCATGCCTGCAGAATTGTTTGGTTCTCCATCGTCATTTGCTCTATATTGTGTGTCCTCTATACCAATTTGATAGGCGTAGCACCAATGCCTAGCTGCATAATGTTCTTTTTTTAAATCTTCCAAATGCTGTTTTACCTGTTCTTCATTAACCACAGGAAAAGCAAACCCCAAAAATTTACTGTTTCTATCTTTAAATAACTCTCCTTCGCAAGCTTTGGCTATGGTTTTGTAAGTGTCTTTAATTTCCATTCCTCAATGTTACTAATAATATTGAAATCATGGCGACTATAATTCCAATCCAATTTTGTTTTGAAATTTGTTCTCTAAACAGCATTAATCCAACCAAAGTTGTTAAAGCAACAATGGCTACGTTATTTACAGTAAAAATAGTTGAACTTTCAAAATGGTCAATCCTTAAGGCCAGTAAAATAAAGTGAATTGAACAATAGTTTACAATTCCTAACGCAATGCCTAAGGGAATGGCTTTTAATTTGAAATAACTCTTTTTTACTATAGCTTTAAAGCTTAGTGTTAAAACGCCAATAACTGCAGCAATTGCAAATATTGTTGCAGAAAAAAGCGGGATCTTATCATCTGGAGCAAAATAATTAATAGAGGTATCAATAATACCCGAACCAAAAAACAACAGAATGGGTAAGTGTAACGATTTCGTTAAAACGGCATCATCTTTAGGTTTAATAGAAGTTAAATAAACGGCAATTAGAGCTAATAAAATTCCAATAATTTTTTGAGCACCTATACTTTCTTTAAAAACATAAATGCCAAACGCAACAGGGATAACCACACTCATTTTACTGGCAACAGAAGCTACGGATAAACCATTTTTTTGGGCGGTTAATGCCATTACGTTAAATATGGCAATGAATAGAAAGCCTAAAATAAAAGCTCCAATGAACCAATCGGTTTTTAAAATTTCACTTGGTACAATCTCTCCCTTATTCAATAATAAACCACAAGTAAAAGCGGTAAAATAATTTACTACGATAGCTTGTAGTGTATTTATATTGTACTTGTTGAAAAGTTTGAATATTACAAAAATGGCGGTTGACGATAGTATACTTAAAAGAAGGTAGATCAAAAGAGGTCTTTTTTAATTTGAAATAGGTTTACTACATCTTCTTTGGTTTCATCAATGTTCCAAATATGAAAGCCCATTTTAGATGCTGTATCAGTGTTTTCTTTAGTATCATCAATAAAAAGACAGTTTTCTGGATTTAGATCGTTTTTATCAATAACAAAATCAAAAATAGTTGTATTGGGCTTTCTTAGGTTAATTTCGTGAGAAAGATAAAATGCATCAAAGCAATTTTTAAAATCATTGAAAAACTCAACATTTTCTTTAATAAAATCTATATGCGAGGCATTTGTATTGCTAAGTAAAATTAATTTGTATTTTTTTTCTTTTGCTAAATCTTGAATAAATTTTAATCTATGCTCCGGAAAATCCTTTATAATGTAGTTCCATGCGTCAATGACTTCGTATTCTGTTAAATGAGGAAACTTGTGAGTGTAAAAAGAAAAGAATTTTTCGGTTGAGAGTTTACCAATTTCATATTCAACATTAGCGTTAATCATATCCTTTTCAAAATCCACAAGATTAAAGATTTTGAGAGCATTGTCCATGGCTCCTTTTTTGTCTAGATTGATAAAGACATCTCCAAAGTCGAATATGAGTGTATTAATCATTGGTATAAATTCTTAAAATATCTTGTTCTATAAAAGTTTCAGAAATTAATTTTCCACTAAAAGTTGGGGCTTTTATGCCTCCGTTAAATTCAGTACTGCCAATGAATATTCTTGCTTCGTCCCAAAGATTTTCATCTATAAAAGTTTGAAGTGTTTTTGCTCCACCTTCAATGATAATGGAATTGATGTTACGTTTATAGAGTAAATTGCTAATTTGAAACCCAATGTTTTTATTGAAATCAATGTCCTTCTCTGTAATTCTAATGGTTTCAGCTTTAGAATCAAAAACTGAAAGTTCTTTGTTAAGCTTAGACTCTTTATCTAAAACGATTCTAATAGGATTTGTGCCAGTCCAATCTCTGACAGTCAAGCTCGGGTTATCCTCTAAAACAGTATTCGTTCCTACTAAAATAGCCTGTTCTTCAGCTCTCCATCTATGTACTAATTGTCTGGAATAAGAGTTTGTTATCCAAACAGGTTTTTTTTCGTTTTTAGATTTTGGAGCGATGTAGCCATCTTTGGTTTCAGCCCATTTTAAAATGATGTAAGGCCGTTTTTTATTATGGAATGTAAAAAAACGCTTATGGTGACCTTTGCATTTGTTTTCTAAGACACCAACAACAACATTGCAACCAGCAGCTCTTAATTTTTCAATTCCTTTTCCGCCAACCATGGGATTATCGTCAACGCACCCAATAATTACTTTTGGAATTTTATATTCAATTATTAAATCGCTACAAGGAGGTGTTTTTCCAAAATGACTGCATGGCTCTAAGGTAACATAGAGTGTGCTTTTTGGTAATTGTGTTTTGTCCTTTACGGCATCAATAGCATTTACTTCAGCATGGTTGTCTCCATAAGTGCTTGTAAATCCTTCACCTATTATTTTGCCATCGTAAACTATACAGGCGCCAACCATGGGATTTGGACGGGTTGTGCCCAAACCATTTTTGGCAATTTGTAAGCAACGGTTAATGTAAAATTCATCAATATTCTTCACAAGAAAATGAAATGGAATTAGAATCTAAAAAAATGAATTAATCTATTTCTTAATTCTTAATTTTGAAACACAAAAATAACATAATAAAGTGAGTGAAAAGAACTATGTAATTAGGGAAGTTGAGTTAAAAGACGATGCCGAAATTGCTCAGGCCATACGTTCTGTTTTAATAGAAATGGGAGTCCCTAAAGTTGGTACAGCCTACGAAGACAAATCTTTAGATTGTATGACTCAAACCTATAGTAAGACACGCAAAGCTTATTTTGTTGTAGAAAGTGATGGTGAAATTTATGGTGGAGCAGGTATTTCTCCATTAGATAATTACAACGGAAACATATGTGAATTGCAGAAAATGTATTTTACTTCCGAAATTAGAGGTAAAGGTTTGGGAACCCAAATGATGGCAAAATGTTTGGAGTTTGCTAAAAATGCAAAATACGACCAATGTTATATAGAAACCATGCCATATATGGACGACGCTAGGAGGTTATACAAAAAAGCAGGTTTTAAAAGTATTGAAAAACCATTAGGAAATACAGGGCATTATTCATGTACTGTTTGGATGATAAAAGATTTGTAGATTTGAAATTAACAGACCTTAGAAACGTATTTCATAAAGAATTAGATGCTATGTATGGCAAGGAAGAAGTGGATAGCTTTTTTTTTCTATGCACTGAATTTTATATAGATTTACCACGCTTTCAATTAGCGCTTCAACCAGAATTTTCTTTGCTTAAATCTGAATATGATATTTTTTTTAATGCTCTAGAGGGTTTAAAACAGCAAAAACCTATACAATACATTTTAGGTGAAACGGAATTTTATGGCTTAAAATTTAACGTAAATAAAAATGTGTTAATCCCAAGGCCAGAAACCGAAGAGTTGGTGGATTGGATATTGAAATCTAGCATTTTCCATAATAAAAAAGAGAGTCTAAAAATCCTAGATATAGGAACGGGTAGTGGTTGCATAGCAATTTCCCTCGCTCATAATATTAAAAAAGCAGAAGTTTATGCAGTAGATGTTTCTGAAAAAGCTTTAAAACTTGCCAAGCACAATGCTGAAATTAATAATACAGAAATTCAATTTATTGAAGCAAATATTTTAAACCAAACTAACTGGGAATTGGTTTTTAATAATTTGGAATTTGATATCATAGTTTCTAATCCACCGTATGTTCGTCAATTGGAAAAGCAAGAAATTAAACCAAATGTATTAGATAATGAGCCACATTTGGCATTGTTTGTTGAGGATTCAAACCCGTTAAAATTCTATAACGCTATTACCGATTTTGCTGTTAATTATTTAAAACCAAACGGACATCTGTTTTTTGAAATTAACCAGTATCTTAGTGAGGAAACTAAGCAATTGTTGTTAAATTCAAGTTTTGAGAATGTTGAGTTAAGACAAGATATTAATGGAAATTTTAGAATGTTAAAAGGAACAAAGACAATATGAAAAGTATATCAGTATTTTGTGGAAGTAGTGAAGGCAATGATCCAGAAATCATAGAACATGCTTACAATTTAGGTAAAGCACTTGCCCAGCAGAAAATTACTTTAATTTATGGCGCGGCAAGAATTGGTATTATGGGAAAAGTGGCGCAAGCAGTAATAGAACATCAAGGAAAAACTGTTGGTGTTATTCCAAAATTTTTACAAACAAAAGAAGTGGCACATACAGGTTTGTCAGAATTAATAGTGACTGATAACATGCACCAACGTAAAATTAAAATGTATGAGCGAAGCGATGGCTTTATAATTATGCCTGGTGGTTTTGGGACAATGGATGAATTTTTTGAAATTACTACTTGGGGACAATTGGGTTTACACCAAAAGCCAATCGGAATTTTAAATAGTAATGGCTATTATGATGCTTTAATTTTGCAATGCAACACTATGGTGAATAGAGGGTTTTTAAAACAAGAAAACTTAGATGCCGTAGTTATTGATGACACAATAAATGGATTGCTAGAACAAATGAAAAATTATAAGCCGTTGCCTGCACCAAAATGGTTAAATAAAGAACGATTGTAAAAATGAATATTGAACAAAAAATAAATTCTCTTAGAGAAGAGCTGCGTCAACATAACTACAATTATTACATTTTAGATAATCCCACTATTGACGATTATGAATTTGATATAAAGTTGAAAGAGCTCCAAGCCTTAGAAGATGCAAATCCAGAGTTTTTTGATGTCAATTCACCAACTCAACGAGTGGGAGGTGCCATTACCAAAAACTTTAAAACAACGGTTCATGATTTTAGAATGTATTCTTTGGATAATTCTTATTCTAAAGAAGATTTACTCGATTGGGAGACCCGAATAAAAAAGCAGGTAGATGGAGAGGTTGAATATACCTGTGAATTAAAATATGACGGAGCTTCAATGAACCTCACTTATGAGAATGGAAAACTAATAAGAGCAGTAACACGAGGAGACGGAGTGCAGGGCGATGAGGTTACGGCAAATGTAAAGACAATTAATACGGTCCCTTTAAAGTTAAAAGGGGATTATCCCAAAAGGTTTGATATTAGAGGAGAGATAATTCTGCCGATTGAAGGTTTTGTTAAAATGAATAAAGAGCGTATTGCCAATGATGAAGAACCTTATAGAAACCCACGAAATACAGCTTCAGGAAGTCTTAAATTACAAGATAGTTCTGAGGTAGCAAAACGACCACTTCAATGTCTTTTATATAGTATAAAGGGAAATGATCTCAATATTTCTACTCAATACGAAGGTTTGCAAAAAGCTCGAGAATGGGGATTTAAAGTTCCAAAAGAAGCAAAGGTGGTTAAATCCATTGATGAGGTTTTAAGTTATATAGAATATTGGGATAAACATCGACATGACTTACCTTATGAAATTGATGGAGTAGTGGTAAAGGTTAATAGCTTATACCAGCAAGACGAACTTGGATTTACAGCTAAGGCACCACGTTGGGCAATGGCTTATAAATTTAAAGCAGAGCAGGTTTCAACAAAGTTGAATGAAATTACGTACCAAGTTGGCCGTACGGGAGCAATTACACCTGTAGCAAATTTAGAGCCTGTTCAGTTGGCAGGTACCATAGTAAAACGAGCCTCATTACACAATGCAGATCAAATTGAAAAGTTAGATATTAGAGAGGATGATACTGTTTTTGTTGAAAAAGGAGGAGAAATAATTCCAAAAATTATCTCTGTGGATTTAACTGAGCGACCTGCGGATTCAAAACCTACCCAATACATTTCAAATTGCCCAGAATGTGATGCCGAATTAGTGAGAATTGAAGGTGAAGCAAAGCACTATTGCCCAAATTATAATGGCTGTCCACCACAGGTTGTTGGTCGTATTCAACATTATATTTCCAGAAAAGCTATGGATATTGAAGGTTTGGGAGGTGAAACGGTTGCGCTTTTAGTTAAAGTAGGTTTGGTTTCCGATTATTCAGATTTATATGAATTGCAAGTGGAAGATGTAATTCCATTAGAGCGTATGGCACAAAAAAGTGCAGAAAATCTTATTAATGGAGTAGAGGCTTCCAAACAAATTCCTTTTGAGCGCGTATTATTTGCTTTAGGTATTAGGTATGTAGGAGAAACCGTTGCCAAAAAATTAGCTAAACACTATAAGTCTATAGATGCTTTAATGGCAGCGCCAATTCAAGATTTAATTTCTGTTGATGAAATTGGGGAGCGCATAGCAAAAAGTGTTGTAGAGTTTTTTAATTCTGAAGAAAATAGAAGAATAATTAAACGCTTAAAAGAATTTGGAGTACAGTTAGAAATTTCTGCTGAGTTACTCGCTAACCAAACAGAAAAATTAAAAGGAAAATCAATTGTGATTTCTGGTGTTTTTGAGAGTATCTCTCGTAATGAACTTAAAAAGCTAATTGAAGATAATAGCGGGAAGGTTTCTTCTTCTATATCCTCAAAAACCAATTATTTGGTTGCTGGAGGTAAAATGGGGCCAAGCAAACGCGCTAAAGCTGAAAGCCTAGAGATTCCTATTTTAAGCGAAAAAGAATTTTTAAATTTAGTGAAATGATTTCTTACTAAAAAAGTTATTTTATCGACAAAAAGTTATTTTTTATCGTTTAATTGTAAAATATTTTTATATTTGTTCTATTAATAAGGGATTATTTAATGTTTATAAATAGAATTTTAAAAGCGATATCCGTTGTGTTGGGTGTTGGCTTCATAGCTTCTTTAAGCTTAGGACATGAGTTGGAGGGATCTGCTTTAAGTTCCATGATGCTTGTTTTTTTAACAGTTCTATACTTTAGGGGTACAAAGTCGAAATCCAAATATTTTTCCTCGTTTTTAGTTATTTTTACTTTTGCCCACGTATTATCTTATTTGTCATGGTACCTACCAGAAGAAGATTATTTTGGAACAGATTATATCTATTATTTGGCTAATATTTTATATGTAATTTCCTATTTATTTTTAATTCTTAGATTTACGAGCAAGTTCGATATAAAGTTAATTCTTAAAAGGTTCCTGTTTTCAATATTAATTTTATTGGTACTAGATGTCTTTTGTGTTATCATAGTAACCGAGACAGCAGGTGAAGTTCTTTCAGTTTATGAATATGCTTTAGAGTTTTTATACAACGCTGTTGTAATGGTCTTGTTATCAGTGGCACTAATAAACTATATGTACAGAAATGATAATAAATCTATGTTATTTCTGTTGGCGTGTATTTGTATTGTGTTTTCTGAAGTAATTCAATTAGCTTACTTTTATGTATTGTCTAGTAATGATTTAGGTGTAATTTATTCCACGTTTTTGGTATTAGCCTTTGCGCTATTCTATACACAATCTCAAATGAAATTCTTGGGTCCGTTTGAAGCTTATTCTGAAGGCCCTTTATAGATTGAAGCTTAACTTTTTTCATATATATACTGTCTCTGTCTCTTATACACATCTCCGAGCCCACGAGACCGAGGCTGATCTCGT
>CAJXVG010000046.1 GCA_913061495.1 uncultured Winogradskyella sp. | reverse complement strand
GCCTCGGTCTCGTGGGCTCGGAGATGTGTATAAGAGACAGGTCCATTCCTATTTATTCTAATATAATTATGCGTGAAAAGCGCGTGACGTCCATCAACTATAATCATCCGCTTTTAAAGAATGCGTTTTACAGTAAAGTAAGTAACTTTCAATATCCAAAAACTCAGTCTTTCTATCCTTTTTCTAGAGCAAGTAATTCGGTGCTATCGTTTGAAGATGGAAACTCTTTTTTATACGGAAATGCTCAATCTTACACATTTTCTTCGGCCTTAAATTTCGAAAATTCAAATTTTAAAAACTCCCCTTTAATTGTTCCTGTACTTTATAACATTGGGAAACAAAGTTTAAAGCTTTCAAAATTATATTACACAATTGGTCAACCTCATTCCATTGCTATTAGTACAGAGATTGGCCAAGATGATATTTTAACCCTAAATTCTGAAGAGAATTCCGTGATCCCAATGCAACAAACATTTAGTAAATCTGTGGTTTTAGAAACTGGTGATTTTCCTGATGAAGCAGGAATTCTTAATGTAAAAAACAAAGAAACCGCTTTGCAGAATCTAAGCTTTAATTATGATAGAAATGAAAGCAGTCTTAGTTATCACGATTTAGGTTCTATTAAAAACGCCACAACATCCAATAGCTTATCTGATACCATTGATGCTATAAAAAGTAATACAAATGTTAATGCCTTATGGAAATGGTTTGTTATTTTTGCCCTAGCATTTTTATTGATTGAAATGCTTTTACTAAAATATCTTAAATGAACGCACTCATAAAATCTGCAACCGTAGTTGATTCTAAAAGTGATTTCCACAATGAAACGGTTGATATTTTAATTGAAAACGGTCGCATTTCCAAGCTTTCAAAACGTATTTCCAATCCCAAAAATTATCAAGAAATAAAACTTGAAAACCTTTATGTTTCACAAGGTTGGTTTGATAGTAGTGTGTCTTTTGGAGAACCAGGTTATGAGGAACGCGAAACAATTTCAAACGGATTAAACGTTGCTGCAAAATCAGGATTTACAGCTGTGGCGTTAAATGCAAATTCAAATCCAGTCATTGACAGTTATGCAGATATTACTTTAGTAAAATCTAAAGCCAACGGTCATGCAGTGAGTCTTTATCCTATAGGATCGCTAACCCAATCTGGTAAAAGCACAGATTTAGCAGAACTGTTTGACATGAAGAATGCTGGAGCGGTTGCATTTTATGATTATCAAACTCCGATTTCTAACCCTAATCTTATGAAAATTGCATTGCAATACGCAAGCAATTTTGGTGGTTTGGTGTGTTCTTTTCCACAAGAGTCTAAAATTTCTGGACTTGGAGTTGTTAATGAACACATTAATAGTACAAAACTTGGTTTAAAAGGAAATGCGGCATTAGCGGAAGAATTACAAATTGCTCGCGATTTATTTATTTTGGAATACACTGAAGGAAAACTTCATATTCCAACAATTTCTACTGCAAAGTCTGTAGAATTAATAAGAGCTGCAAAAGCTAAAAAATTAGATGTTACGTGTAGTGTTGCTATTCATAATTTACTATTCCCAGACGATGTATTAGAGGAATTTGATACGAATTATAAAGTCTTACCACCACTAAGAACACAGTCCGATTGTGACGCCTTGATTGAAGGCTTAAAAGATGGCACAATAGACATGGTTACAACTGACCACAACCCTATTGATATTGAGCACAAAAAAATTGAGTTTGATTATGCTAAATACGGAACCATAGGTTTAGAGTCTGCTTTTGGTGCGCTACAAACTGTTTTTACAACTAAAAAAGCTATTGCTTTACTTACTCAAGGTAAATCGAGATTTGGTATTTCTGAATCTACAATAAATGAAGGTGAAATAGCAGATTTGAGTTTATTTAATCCAGACGAGGATTATGACTTTAGTCTTTCACATATTTCTTCAAAATCAAAAAATAGTGCCTTCTTAGGAAAATCTTTAAAGGGCACTACCTACGGCATCATTGCTAATAATAAAATTGAATTAAAATAATGGATCAGCATACAGTTAATGAGGGCAAAACGTTGGCTCTTGTCGCGTATTTAACCTTAATTGGTACTTTGATTGCTTTTTTTATGAATCAGGAAAAGCGAAATGAATTTACTTTTTTCCATATAAGACAAGCTTTAGGTTTAGGTTTACTTTACATAGCCATAGGTTATGTGGTGAGTAGTTTAGATAGTATGATGTTAAGCATGTCGTTTTGGATATTTTTTTCTGTGCTATTTCTTTATGGCATTCTAGGAGCCATCACAGGGAAACTAAACAAAATTCCGATGCTTGGAGACTTTTTTCAAAATCTTTTCAAATCTATAGGATAATAAATTTATGACTACTAGTTTACATTACATAACAAGACCTTCGACTTTAAAAGAAAACGCCCCTTTGCTAATTATGTGCCATGGTTATGGCAGTGACGAGAATGATTTATTTTCATTTGCTTCAGAGTTGCCAGAAGAACTTTTTATAATCTCTTTGAGAGCTCCATACCCAATGCAACCCTTTGGCAATGCTTGGTATGCTATTAATTTTGATGCTGAAAAAGGAAAATGGAGCGATAATGAGCAAGCCAAAGAATCCGTTGATAAGATTTCAGAATTTATAGACTATGCTTGGAATACTTATGCAGTAAATTCTAATAATGTTACGCTTTTAGGTTTTAGTCAAGGCACCATTTTAAGTTATGCTGTGGCACTAAACTATCCTAATAAAGTAAAAAACATAGTGGCTTTGAGTGGCTACGTAAACGAAGACATATTGCCTAAAAATATTGATAAATCTGATGTATCACATCTCAATTTCTTCTGCTCACACGGTTCTGTAGATCAAGTTATCCCTGTAGACTGGGCACGCAAAGCTCCAGAATTTTTGAAAAATTTAGAAATTAATCATGAGTATTCAGAATATCCTGTCGGACATGGCGTTGCTCCTCAAAATTTTTATGACTTTAAAGATTGGTTAAAGGATTATATTAACTAAGATTTTGGATATAAAAAGTATTCCTCAAGGTTGTACTTAAGGTCGTTATTTTCATCAATCTCATAGGTCACAAAAATTTCGCCCCAATATTCGCCGTCAGAAAAATTGGCAATAATCCATTTATGGTTTAAAATCCGTACTTGATTTATCATTAATTTTGCCTCTGTCATAGACACAAAAGGCACAATGGGATGATCTTCTCCATGATAGTTGTTGGTATCATACAAACCATCTCTAATAGCAGGAATCAGTTTTTCTACATCATAACCATTCTTTTCAAAATAGGTTAAAGCCTCTTCATTTTTATTAATGGTAAAGGTATTGAGCTCAAAATTTTCATTCTCTAAGACTTCAATTTTTTCTTCATTTTCGGCTATGGTTATTTTAAAATTAGCGATGTCTTTTTCATATTTATCTAAAATACTTTTAGAATTGGCATATTGAAAAACAATCAATAAAACCGAAAAAATGAATAGGTACATAAAAATTCTTTGCTTCATCTTATATTGTAATTTGTAAGTTATCGTAAGCTAAAAAAACGTTGGTTGGTAAACTTTGTTGTACTTCATTATGAAAGCCCAACATATGACTAATGTGTGTTAAGTAAGCACGTTTAGGATTCACTTTTATTATAAATTCTAATGCTTCCTTTAAGTTGAAATGAGAAATATGCGGATCTATGCGCAAAGCATTAACTACCAGAGTGTCTAAATCCTTCAATTTCTCAACCTCCTCATCATTAACGGTTTTCATATCTGTTAAATAAGCAAAATCTTTAAAACGAAAACCAAAAACCTGAAGTTTATTATGAAAGCCATTAATTGGTAGCACTTCTAAATTCCCTGCTAAAAACGGTTTGTTTTCAATTTCATTTTTTATGACACTTGGTGCTCCTGGGTATTTATTTTCAGTTTCAAAAATATAGTCAAATCGTCTTTCTAAGGATGCAAAAACACGCTTGTGTGCGTACAGCGGAATGTTACCTTGCCTAAAAAAGAACGGTCTAATATCATCTAAACCCATAGTGTGATCTGCATGCTCGTGTGTGAAAATGATTCCGTCAATTTTATCGCATTCATTCTGGAGCATTTGTTGTCTAAAGTCTGGACCGCAATCTACCACAAAAACATAATTATCCCATTCTACCAAAACGGATACTCGTAGTCGTTTATCCTTAGGATTTTCGCTTAAACAGACAGGATGTTTACTGCCAATTATTGGTATCCCTTGTGATGTTCCGGTGCCTAAAAATGTAATTTTCAAGTCGATTAAGTTTAAAACAAAAATAAGGTTATTTTTTTGTTTGCGATACTAAAACAGTACCTTTGCTTTAAAGCTTAATCCCAGATTATATGAAGGAAATAACGTATAAAGGCGATAAGGAATTTGAAAATATTCCTTCTCTAAAAGACAAAGCCTTACGTATAAATCTTAATGCTGATATTTATGGTACCTTTTCAGAGATAGGTGCAGGACAAGAAACGGTTCGTCAATTCTTTAGAGCTGGTGGAGCTTCTGGCACTATTGCAAAAGCAATGTCTGCTTACGATAAAGATTTTAGTGATGCTATTTATGGCATTGAGGCTGATAAACGCTATGTAACTGAAGCTCGATTAAGAAAAATGTTGAATCATGAAGTTGATTTAATTGAGCAAAGAATTACCAGAGACAAACACCCTAATAAAATTTTCTTCTCCTATGCTAATACTGTAGCAACAATAGATTTTGCTAAAAAATATAAAGGCCATGGCTGGATGGGTATTAAATTTCAGGTAACTCCAGATGGTGGTTATAATGAAATTGTGCTTCACATGAGATTTAAGGAAAATGACGCTCGATTGCAGCAAGAAACCTTAGGTAAATTAGGTACTAACCTTATTTATGGAGCGTTTTATAAGTACAATCAGCCGAAAAAAATCTTACGTTATTTATACGATCATTTAGACAAAGATCAATTAGAAATTGATACCATTAATTTCGCAGGTCCTGTATTTAAAGATGTTGACAACCGCTTAATGAGCCTACAACTTGTTAAAAACGGAATGACAGATGCCGTAATGTTTGCTCCAGATGGCAATAATGTATTACCTGCCAGAGTGCTTTACAAAAAAAATATACTAGCACTTAGAGGAAGTTTTAGACCTGTGACCAAGGTGAATATGGATATGTTTGAAAGGTCATACGAAATGTTCATTAAAGAAAATAAAGTAGATAAGGACAAAACCCAAGTTATTTTTGAAATTACCCTCTCAAACCTAAGAGCAGAAGGTAAGATTGACGAACAAGATTTTATGGATAGAGCAAAACTGTTATGTTCGCTTGGGCAAACGGTTCTGATTTCTAATTTCCAAGAATACTATAAGTTAGTTGAGTACTTCTCTCAATACTCTAGAAACAGAATGGGCTTGGCCATGGGAGTCAACAATTTAGTTGATATTTTTGATGAAAAGTATTATCGCCATTTAAGTGGTGGAATTCTGGAAGCCTTTGGGAAATTGTTCTATAAGGATTTACGTGTTTATCTTTACCCAATGCAAAATGAGGATGGCAGCTTAACTACTAGCGAGAACCTTAAAGTACATCCACGTATGAAAGAACTTTACAAGTTCTTTAAATATAATGGTAAAGTAGTTGATATTACAGATTACGACGCCTCTAACTTATCTGTTTTTTCAAGAAAAGTATTAAAGATGATTACTGAAGGTGAAGACGGCTGGGAAGGTATGTTGCCAGAAGGTGTATCTAAATTAATTAAGGAGAAAAGTCTTTTTGGCTTTGAGTCCGAAGAAGTAATGCACAAATAAAATCTATAAAGTAAAAATTAAAAAGCGACCAATTGGTCGCTTTTTTTATTCTGATAATATTTGTTCGGTATGTGCTTTTGTTTTCACTTTTGTTATTACATCTTCTAAAACACCATTTTCGTCAATCACAAAAGTAGTTCTGTGAATGCCATCGTACTCTTTTCCCATAAATTTCTTTGGTCCCCAAACACCATAAGCCTCAATCACAGCTTTATCTTCATCAGCCAATAAGGGATAAGGAAAGTCATATTTGTTTTTAAAGTTACTTTGTCTTTTCTGACTATCTGCACTCACTCCTAAAACATCATACCCGTTTTCTGTAAATTTAGAATAATTATCACTGAGATTACAAGCTTCCTTTGTACAGCCAGGTGTACTAGCTTTTGGATAAAAGAACAAAACCAATTTTTTGCCTTTATAATCACTTAATTTTATTGTATTTCCGTCTTGGTCTTGGGCTTCAAAATTTGGAGCTTTATCTCCTACTTTTAAGTGTGTCATATTTGTTTAAATTTGTGATTACGTAAAAATACGATGAATGAATAAGCAAGAAAAGGTACATTTTGTTATAAATACGTTAAATAAGCTTTATCCTGAAATTCCTATACCATTAGCTCACAAGGATCCATATACACTTTTAATTGCTGTATTGATGTCCGCACAGAGTACAGATGTGCGTGTTAATCAAATAACACCATTATTATTTGAACGTGCAGACAACCCTTATGACATGATTAAACTCAGTGTTGAAGAAATTAGGGAAATAATTAAACCTGTTGGGCTTTCTCCTATGAAGAGTAAAGGCATTTTCGGTCTATCACACCTCCTCATTGACAAACACAACGGAAAAGTACCAAAAACCTATGAAGATTTAGAAGCTTTGCCTGCAGTTGGCCATAAAACAGCTGCAGTGGTTTTATCACAAGCTTTTGGGATTCCTGCATTTCCTGTAGATACACATATTCATCGCTTAATGTATCGTTGGAATTTAAGCAACGGTAAAAATGTGGTACAAACCGAAAAAGATGCAAAACGCCTATTCCCAATAGAACTATGGAATGAACTCCATCTCCAAATTATATGGTACGGACGAGATTATTCTCCTGCTCGTGGATGGAATTTGGATAAAGACATTATCACTCAAACCATTGGCAGAAAATCTGTTTTAGCAGACTATTATAAAAGGAAGAAAAAATAAAAAAATCCTGATTCGTTAAAATCAGGATTTCTTTCCAACTTAATTTAGAAGTGCTTCAAACTTCATTTTATTATAACTTATAACACTTAAAGCCTTTGAGTAACCCAAAAGGAAACTTATGGTTTCATCTTTTGGTTTTAGGTTATCATTTTTTGGGGAAACGTTTGAGTAGATTTTTGCCATTATAAACATGTAATGATTAGTATATAGCAAAAACGTAACTACTTATGCTTTATTGTATCAATTTGTTAAAACAATATTATTTTGCTCTATCACTTTTCGCATATTAATGAGGGCATAACGCATTCTTCCTAATGCCGTATTTATGCTTACACCTGTACGCTCAGAGATTTCCTTAAAGCTCATATCTTGGTACATACGCATCACCAAAACTTGCTTTTGGTCCTCTGGCAACTCTTCAATGACACGTCTTACATCAGATTCTACTTGGTCTTTAATCATGCTCTTTTCTGCATTAAGGCTTGAGTCGCTTAATACTGAAAAAATGCTGAACTCGCCAGAGTTATCAAACTTAGGCATGCGTTTGTTCTTTCTAAAATGGTCAATAACCAAGTTATGGGCAATACGCATTACCCAAGGTAAAAATTTACCTTCTTCGTTGTATTTTCCACGCTTTAAGGTTCTAATGACTTTTATAAATGTGTCTTGAAACACATCTTCAGTAATATCTCTATCGTAAACTTTAGAATAGATAAAACTGTAAATTCTTTGTTTGTGTCTTGAAATTAGGATGGAAAGTGAATTCTCATCTCCTTTAATGTAGTTGCTGACCAACTCTGCGTCTTTGATAAGTTCTGTTTTCATAGCATTACTCTTAGTAGCAAGAAGTTACCTTCTTAACAAGGGGTTAAAAAATTTAATAGAGTAATATTATGCTATACGCAGTTGTGTTTTAAATGATTATGTTCCAAATATAACAACAATCATTCCGAAAAAACAAAATTTAATAACAAAATTTAACATTCCATGTAATTAAATGTTCTTTCAATAGATAAAATAGTTATAGTATCTTTGCAAAATTACAGATTTATAAATCCTATGAACACTACTATTTTAGACGTTAACCCAAAGGAAAACATTATCATAAAAGGGGCTAAACTCCACAACTTAAAAAATATTGATGTTGTTATCCCAAGAAATAAATTGGTGGTCATAACAGGTTTATCTGGTTCAGGAAAATCGAGTTTGGCTTTCGATACACTTTATGCCGAAGGGCAAAGACGCTATGTAGAAAGTTTATCGAGTTACGCGCGTCAGTTTTTGGGACGATTAAATAAACCAAAAGTAGATTATATAAAAGGAATTGCACCTGCCATTGCTATTGAACAGAAAGTCAATTCAACAAACCCACGTTCAACAGTTGGCACTACAACCGAAATTTATGATTATCTCAAATTGTTGTTTGCCAGAATCGGAAAAACCTATTCTCCTATCTCTGGAGATTTAGTTAAAAAACATACGGTTACTGATGTTATAGAATACATTTCATCTTTTGAAGAACGTACCAAACTTCTTTTACTTGCTCCAATTATTCTTGAAGAAGGCAGAACTATAGAAAATAAACTGCAAACCCTTCAACAACAAGGTTATGCTCGTGTAAAAATAAAAGACGAGGTTATTAGAATTGATGATGCTCTAAAAACCAAAATAAAATCTGATAAAAACCTCTTTTTAGTGGTTGACAGAATTGTTTACAAAGATGATGAGGATTTTCTTAATCGATTGGCAGATGCTATCGAAACCGCATTTTTTGAAGGTGTTGGAACTTGTATTATTGAATCTCTTTCAGACAAAAAACAAAAAACCTTCAATAACAAATTTGAATTAGATGGCATAACATTTATTGAACCCAACGCACATCTCTTTAGCTTTAATAATCCTTTTGGTGCCTGCCCAAAATGCGAAGGTTATGGAGATATTATTGGTATTGATGCAGATTTGGTCGTTCCCAATACTGCACTGTCTGTTTATGAAAATGCCATTTTTCCTTGGAGAGGCGAAAGCATGAGTTGGTACAGAGATCAATTGGTTAACAATTCCCATAAATTCAACTTCCCAATTCATAAACCTTATTTTGAATTAAGTACTGAACATAAAAATCTAATCTGGAAAGGCAACAAATACTTTGAAGGTTTGGATAGTTTTTTCTCAGAATTAGAATCCAAAGCCTATAAAATTCAGAATCGTGTAATGCTTTCTCGTTACAGAGGCAAAACAAAATGCAATGTTTGTGAAGGAAAGCGTTTAAGAGAAGAGGCGAGTTATGTTAAAATAAATGACTCTACAATTACAGACTTAGTAGATTTACCCTTAGACGAGTTGAAAATATTTTTCAATAACTTAAAGTTGAATGAATATGATGCCAAAATTTCTAAACGCCTATTAACTGAAGTCAATACACGTCTCGAGTTTCTATCCAATGTTGGTTTGGATTATTTAACCTTAAACAGAAAATCGAATACTTTATCTGGTGGTGAAAGTCAACGTATTAACTTAGCAACATCTTTGGGCAGTAGCCTAGTAGGTTCTATGTATATTTTAGACGAACCGAGTATAGGCTTACATCCTAAAGACACAGAACGTTTAATAAAAGTTTTAAAGTCTCTTCGCGATCTAGGTAATACAGTAATTGTGGTAGAACACGATGAAGATATTATGAAAGCTGCTGATGAAATTATTGACATTGGCCCAGAAGCCGGAACCTTTGGAGGTGAAGTTGTTGCCGTAGGAACATTTAAAGATATTCTGGTTTCCGACACATTAACCGCAAAGTATTTGAATGGTAAAATGGAAATTAAAGTACCTGAAAAACGAAGAACTTCAAAATATCAAGTAAAAGTAATTGGTGCACGTGAAAATAATTTAAAAAATATTGATGTTACATTTCCATTAAATATGTTAACCGTTATTACCGGTATCTCTGGTAGTGGAAAAAGTACTTTGGTGAAAAAGATTCTGTTTCCTGCAATTCAAAAAAAATTGACAGGGTTTAGTGATAAATTAGGTCAGTTTACAGAGTTACAGGGTAATTTTGAAAATATTAAGCATATAGAGTTTGTAGATCAAAATCCAATTGGTCGTTCATCACGTTCAAATCCTGTGACTTATATCAAGGCTTATGATGATATTAGAGCCTTGTATGCGTCTCAAAAATTGAGTAAAATAAGAAATTACCAAGCCAAGCACTTTAGCTTTAATGTAGATGGCGGACGCTGTGAGACCTGTAAAGGTGAAGGTGAAGTCACTATTGAAATGCAGTTTATGGCAGATGTGCATTTAATCTGTGACACCTGTAACGGAAAACGTTTCAAAAAAGAGGTTTTAGAGGTTACGTTTGAAGGAAAGTCTATAGATGATATTCTGAATATGACCATTGATGATGCTGTTGCATTTTTTAAATCACACAATCAAAAGAAAATAAAAGGAAAACTGCAACCTTTACAAGATGTAGGGTTGGGTTATGTAACATTAGGCCAGTCCTCTTCTACCCTTTCAGGTGGTGAAGCACAACGAATAAAGCTAGCTACTTTTCTCGGTAAAGGAAGTAAAAGTGATAATGCATTATTCATTTTTGATGAGCCAACTACAGGTTTACATTTTCATGATATTCAGAAATTGTTAAAATCATTTCAAGCCTTAATTGCAAAAGGACATTCTATTATTATAATTGAACATAATATTGATTTAATTAAATGTGCAGATCATATTATTGATTTAGGACCCGAAGGAGGAAAAAATGGTGGTCAATTAGTGGCTTTTGGTACTCCTGAAGAAATTGCTGAAAACAAGAATTCTGTAACAGGAAAATATCTGCAAGAAAAGTTATAATCAATAAAACATAAAAGCAAATAGCCCAATAATTATTACAGCTGTAGGAATCACAATTGCCATAAACGTAAATGTAGCCACACTGCATTTAAACCAACTTAAAATCCAACCTTGACCATAAAATCGTTTTAAAGCAATCATCAAGTAAATAAACGTTGATAAGGCTACAAGCCAATCTATCCAATCTGGAATGTCCCAAATAAAATTAAGTCCAAATATAATGCTGAAAACGGTAAATAAATATGAAAAATAATAAAAGCTAAAGACTAAATGATGTGCATAACGGCCTTTTCTGTAGTATAATAGTTTAATAATTAAAGCAAATATTGGTAATAAGAAAAATAAAGCTATTGGTATAGTATCGTAAAAAGCTTTTAAAATATTTCCTCCATCTCTTGCTTTATAGAACTTTAGGGCTTGAGTGTACATTTTTTTTATAAACCAACCATCATCTTCTTCCATTCCCATGGATTTATATATATCCTCATCTGAGGCTTTCGCTTCTATTAAAGAGTCAATTTCTTTTTCATTAAAGCCAAATGATATATTTCTGTTTTTATTTGGCTCAATATTTGAAATAGAATCAATTTCCTGGTCAGACATTCCTGTTAAAAACTGATTACTTTCTAGTGCTTGTTTAACCTTTGCCCTTGCTAAGGAGTCTTCCTTTTTTGCTGTTACGGAATCAATTGCAATTAGCTCATTCCTATCTAAAGTTTTTTTTAATTCCTTGTTTAACGTATCTGCTTGTTTTCTAACTGAAAATGAAAACAAAAAAAAGAAAACCACTGAAATAAATAAATACATCTGCGCAGGATGCAAATACAACAACCGTTTTCCTTTAATAAATTCTTTTGCCAAATAACCAGGCTTTACCATTAGTGGCCAAAAGCTTTTTAAAAAACGCGCGTCAAAAGAAAAGTAATTACTAATGGTATTGTAGAAAAGTACACCTATTGTTAATTCCTCGTTTGTTTTTTGTCCACAATGTGGACAAAATTCAAAACCTTCTTCATGAGGGTTCTCACAATTTGCACAGTTCACTTGGTTGGTTTTCATGTTGGTTGGTTAATCCTCTCTAAAAATAAGAAAATTTGTTGTGGAATGAATCACTTTACCTTAGTTTGAAGTTAAAAAGTACTTCCAAGTGATTTTAAAAACTCGTTAAAATACTCATTATTAGTTATTTAATTTTTTTGGCATACAAATTGATTTCTTAAAAATAAATATAAAACAGCTTTTTATATCTGCTAATTAAAATTTAGCAGAGTACTGAAACCCTGAGTATTTCCCCAAATAGTTCAGGGTTTCTTAATTACTACTGTAAATCAGTGTTTTACATTTTTTGGCACACTGTTTGTTTACTATAAAGTGAGTTTAATTTAAAACCCAATAACTATGAAACGGATTCTATTTTTATTTGCCACTTTAGTTGCTTTTAGCACTACGGCATTTGCAGCAACCAACACAGCAGAAGCAGAAACTTCAACAAATAACTATGTGAGAGGTTATGGTAATTCTTTCATATTTACTGAAGGAGGAATTGAGTTTTCAGTTTTTGCAGATGGTCAGTTTGATTTTTACATGCCAAACTATGGACCAGATGTGAATGTTGGAATCAACACTCCGGGTTTTAGTTTAAGCTTTAACTCAGGTTATAACTACAACCCTTATGTACAGTATGATGATTTTGGAGCTATTATTCAAATTGAAAACACACCAATATATTATGATTATTATGGACGTGTAAACCAAATTGGTAATATTTTTATCAACTACACAGGGTTTGGTAGAATTAACAGAATTGGTGGATTAAACGTTTATTACAGAAACAATGTATTCTATAGATATGATGGATTTATAAATGTATATAACAGACATTATGTTTACAGACCATGGCACAGATATTATGCTGTACCAGCAGTAAGCTACTGTGTTGTTAACGTTAACCCATACAGAAGATATTACACACCTGTAAGACATATATATTATAGACCTTATGCAAATAATGTAAGACATTATAATATTGGAAGACGAGGATATGCTGATTATGGCAGAAGAAACAACTCAGCTAGAGTAAGTCGCAGATATGCACAGACTCCGCGTAATTCAAGAGAGAGAAATATTCAAACACGTGCAAGACGAAACAATGCAACCATTGCAAACACAAGGTCTGCAAGATTAAGAAGCAATAATACTACTCCATCACGATCTAGGTCAACACGTAACAGCGGAACCATTTCGAGATCTAATACAAGAGGAAATGACAATGTAATTTCTACACGTTCTAACAGTAGAGTAACGAGAAGTAATGACAGAAGTGTTTCAACACGTACAAATGGTAGAATTGCTCAGAACAATAGAATTCAACGTAGCAACAATGCTACGAGTAGAACAGCAAACTCTAGAAATAAAGTGACCAGAAACCGTTCTTCTATATCCAACAAAGTACAGACTAGAAAAAGGCCTTCGGTAATAAAACCAAGTAGTTCTAAATCTCGTACATATAGTAGAGCAAAGTCACAAAACAACGGAAAACGAAGCGTGACTCAAAGCAAAAGAAAAACGTCACCGAGAGCAACAAGATCTAACACAAGTAGAAGTTCTAAAAAGAGTACTTCAAGATCTGGCTCAAGACGTTCTAGAGGATAAATGATTTTTTTGGTTGGTTAGATAAGTCCCGTATGTAGTATGCCTCAAAGCACCTTACGGGACTTTCTTATGCAAAACGGGACTTTCTTATGCAAAGAAGTGTCTATAATTTTAGATACTTTTTTATTTGTCCAGATATATCTTCAGAAAGATTCATTTTATAAACCATTCCAAAATAAAACAATCCAATTAAAACAGACTTTAGAATAATGTTTGCTATTGGGTGAAACGGAAATTCCCAGAAATAGAACACCAAAGATATTACAGTCAATAGAATTACAACTTTTAACGAAGAACCACTGAAAGGTTGCATACTGAACTTCTTCTTCACAAAAATAATTTTAATAGTATTGTAAATCACAATCGCTAAAAAAGTTGCAAAAGCAGAACCCTCAATACCATAAATAGGAATGAATATAACATTGAGAACAATTGCCATAATAGCTAGTAGCACACCAAAGAAAAGTACCATTCTATAATAGTTGCTATTGAATAGAATTGCATTATTGTTTCCCAAACAATTATCATACAGTTTTACTAAACTCACAAGAAGGACTACAAATAGACCACCTGTAAACTCTTTAGGGAGAATTTCATAAAGCTGATGGATGTTCAAGATTATCAACAGGAAAATAAATCCACTGATAATTAATAGGCTCAATGAACTCCGTTTGTATAAATTCTCTAAAGCTGTATTATCATTTTCATTTAAATATTGAGCAGTCAATGGCATCATAATTTGATGCATAGCACGTTGTGGCACAGCAATGACAGTGGCAATAAAAATGGCAACACTATAATAAGCAACCTGTTCTATCTGTAGCATACGACCGATCATAAATTTATCAATATCTAAAATGAGCATCGCCACAGAACCTGCAATAATGATTAAACCTGCATATTTTAAAATGGATGATAATTTTTCGATTTTTTGAAATTTTAATTTCGGAAGTCTTATGGAATAGGCGTAGAATTGCATCAGTAACATTCTTAAAACATACACGCCAACCAGTCCAAACATAAATGCTTCAACAGATAGCCATTTCAGGTAAACTGCAAATAGCAAAAACATGACGCAAAAACGGTGGAAAATTTCCTTCATCACGTTCCCGAAAACAGTCTGCATCTGTACTTTGGACCATGCGAAGAAAATTTCAAAATAAGACATTGAGATTGCCAAAATAAAAATATGCCACACATAATCATTAACTATAGGGTTTTCTTGAGAAAGCAAACCACCAATGGCATCATAAGCAAAATAGCCTATTAGTGAAACCGGTAGAATAAACACCAACGGTAAAAAAAGCATAAGTGTGAGAAAACTATTAATGCTATTTTTGGTTTTATATGTAGAATAAAACTTTATAATGGCATTATGCACACCAAATGCCGTAAATGGCATCATAATATTGGCTGCAGAAAGCATAAAAGCCACTAAACCATAATACTCATCGGTTAAAAAATTGGTATAAAGAAAAAGTGCGTTTATCGCACCAATACCAAAACCAGCATAAGTGCTGATTGTGTTCTTGAAGGATTGGTTTAAGATAATGCCCATAGAAACGCAAATTACAACTATAAAATGTCAAATTCCAAAATGCACAATGGTAGAATTTATTTCAACAATACCGAAAGTTTTTCTGTCAATGCTTTTCTGCTGTATGGTTGAAGTCCTACTGGGTTAACCTCTAAATTATTTTTTTGAAACGCTTTGAACCAAGCTAAAATCTGTGTTTTTAATTCATCTTTTTGAGTATAATTAAAAGACAAACCTGTATTGGTTTTTTTTATAATTTCTTCAACATCAGAGTCTTTTGGGCCAATAAACAAAATAGGTGTCTCAGAAACGAGGTATTCAAAGAGTTTACCTGGAATTATGGCTTTTGTGTCTTCAGAGTCAATCTCAATCAGTAATAAAACTCTAGATTTTTGTTGAAACGCAACTGCCTCATCATGGTTAACATAACCAATAACATTCAAATATTCTTTCAATCCATTATCATTAATACTTTCAACAACATCATCACTTACAACACCAATAAGATTCAGTTGAAATGCTTTTGAAAAACTCTCATTTTCTGTGATTAACTCAGAAATTGTCTTCCATAATATGTTTGGATTTCTCTCAGAAAGCAAAGAACCAATATGAGCAAAAGTAAATTTTTCATCCTTGCCTTCTACCCTAACGGAATGTGTGTCATAACCATTAGTAATAACTGTTATTGGCTGTTTGGTTTTGGTTTTAAATTCTTGCTTTGTATGGTTACTCGTTACAATGACTTCATCTGCAGTGTTCAAAACTTCTAGTTCAAGTTTATTGTGCTTTTGCTTAGACGATGCTGTCAACTTTAAAGCTTTGTGATAACCAATTGTTGTCCAAGGATCTCTAAAATCTGCTAGCCATTTTACATCAAATTTTTCTTTAAGACGTAAACCAATAAGATGCAAACTGTGAGGAGGTCCTGTAGTAATTATGGTTTCAATCTTATGTTTTTCAATATAGTTTGAAAGAAATTTAACCGAAGGTTTTATCCAGTTTTTACGAGCATCAGGAATAAAGAAATTCCCTCTTACATACAGCATTAATTTTTCTACAAAAGATTGCTTTTTAGCTTTTGATATAACCCCTGAACTTATTTTGTTTGAACTTTTTTTTGAAAATAAATTAGCCAAACCATAAGGTTCGTTAATTGGCTGCTTTAATATGGTAATATTTTTAGGAACTTCATCTACCAGACTCTCGTCTATGATTGGATAACTTGGATTTTCCGGACAGTAAACAACGGGTTCAATATCAAATTCTGGTAAATATTTTACAAATTTAAGCCAACGTTGTACACCAGGTCCTCCGGCTGGTGGCCAATAATATAATATTATAAGTACCTTTTTCTTTCCCATCCCAACCGAGTTTCTACATCTGCATAAACAGAAATGACAATTAATCTTTCTTTTTAACGCTGTAGAAAATTCCTAATAGCAACAATATTCCAAAAATTGCAGAACTTGCCAAAGCAATAGTACTTCCTATTTTAACAACTTCTGGTTCAAACTTAAACTCAATAGTATGATTTCCCTTAGGGATTTCCATACCACGCAAAACATAATTAACACGTTGGTGAGACACCAGGTTTCCATCTAAATAAGCATTCCAACCTTGTTGGTAATAAATTTCTGAAAATACTGCAAAACCATTGTTTGAGTTATTGGATTCGTATTTTAGGTAGTTGGGTTTGTACTCTTTCAATTCTATGGTAGCTGTGGAATCTACTTGATAATCTCTTTTTAAATTACTCTCATTTACAATAGTTTTTTGCACTACAGCTTTAACTTTAGTGTTTAAACTATCTAAAGCAACTATCTCTTCATTTGCAGTATCAACGGTTTGTAAGTTTGTAACAAACCATGCATTACCATTAGCGTCCGTATTGGTGTATGGAAAAACTTGTCCTTTTTCTTCTGCAATGATATATTTAGTGTTAAGCATGTTGAGGACATTCATATTATTTTTATAAACATGAAAATCTAGCAACTCATCCACACGTCCTAATTTTGCAGCGTGATAGCCAAATAGCGAATTATGGAAATAGGCTGCTTTACCTGGTTGGCTTTGTCCTACCGAAGACATATCCAATACCCTAAAGTGCCCTTTGTCTTTTAATATTTCTTTATCAGCAGCATTAGCTTGGTAAGGCTTATCTACGCGTAATGCAGACTGAAAGTTGTCGTTGTTAACATATTGACTATCTACCGCAACCAAATCAAACAATATCAATATGGCAAACACAACTACAACCAGTTTTTCTGAAAGTTTTTTCTTTAAGAATAAATAAACAGTTCCTGCTGATAGTAATACTAAAATAAGAGTTCTTATAGTATCTGAAGTGAAAAGTGCTTGTCGGTCCTCAATCAAAGCATCAACAAATCGCTGACCATAAGCTTCAATATATCTATCGTCTCTTAATCCTTCAAAATCAAATAACACAGATTTGAATAATAAAAATATAACTGCTAAGCCTGCTGTTATTCCAACGGAATATTTTAGTGCTTTTAGTTTTTCTTCGTCTTTTTGAAAATCGTTAAATAATCGGACTAGAGCAAAAATTCCCAAGATTGGAATACATAATTCCAAAATAACCTGGATGGAACTTACAGCTCTAAACTTGTTATACAATGGCACATAATCAATAAAGAAGTCTGTTAAAAAACCTAAGTTTTTACCGTAAGACAATAACAATGATAATATGGTACCACCTACAAGCCACCATTTCAATCGTCCTTTCACTAAGAATAAGCCTAAAACAAAAAGAAAGATTATTACCGCACCAACATAGGCAGGAGCTTCTACAATTGGTTGATCTCCCCAATACATTGGTGCATTTCTAGATGCTTCCATTGCTTCTAGTGGAGACGCTCCAAGATTTATGTATGCTTTGTACGTTTCAGAATCTTTACCGACATCTTCAGTATTTCCACCACCCATAAATTTTGGGATGTACAGATTAAATGTTTCTAAAACTCCGTAACTATATTCTGTAATATAATCTTTGCTTAAACCCGTTGTGGCAAGTTTTGGAGATCCATCTGTATTGATGGTTAGTTCACTTTTACCTCTGGTGCTTTCCTTCACATACTCTTGTGTTGCCATTATGTTAGTGGCATTAAGGCCAACGGCTAAAATAGCTGCAATTGAAAGCAACCCAACGGATTTAAAAAAATGTGGAAGTTGTTCTTTCTTATAAGCATCCATTAAATAAGAGATACCAAGTACAAGGACAAGTAATAACAAATAATATGTCATTTGGTAATGGTTGGCCACAAGTTCTAATCCAAGTGCTACAACGGTCAACAGAAAACCTAAAATGTATTTTTTTCTAAAGGTGAGAACAATGCCTGACAAAACCAATGGCATATAAGCGATGGCATGCGCTTTAGAGTTATGCCCTACACCAAGAATAATAATAAGATATGTGGAAAACCCAAATGCCAATGAGCCTAAAGCTGCGAGTTTATAATCTACTTTAAGTGATAATAAGAGTATGTAAAACCCAATAAAGTATAAGAAAAGATAATCCGCTGGTCTGGGTAGAAACCTTAAAGTTAAATCTAGTTTTTTTATGTAATTGTGTGGATATTTTGCTCCAAGTTGGTAAGTTGGCATTCCGCCAAAAGCACTATTTGTCCAATAGGTTTCTTCTCCTTCGGTTTCTGCAAAATCCTTTTGTTGCTGAGCCATCCCAATATAGTGCATAATATCACTTTGGAAGATTTTCTTACCTTTTAAAACAGGACTAAAATAAGCTAAAGAAAGTACTATAAACCCTATTAAAATTAATAAATGTGGAAGAAAACGCTTAATGGAAGAAGACATGGATTGAAAAGTTAATTAAAATGACAGAATTGAAAAGTAATTAATTTTTACGAGAAATCATTACTGAATATCTCTAGACAACATATAGAT
>CAJXVG010000045.1 GCA_913061495.1 uncultured Winogradskyella sp. | reverse complement strand
CTACACGTAAGGAGTCGTCGGCAGCGTCAGATGTGTATAAGAGACAGGTATAAAGCAAACGATGTGAAACGTATTTTTCAAGGAGAACAATACAGAAAAGCTTGGTCCACACCAATTAAAGTGCCCATAGTTTTTTTAGATACGCTTAAAGGAGGAATGGTAATTACTAAAGAAGGAGGAGGTAACCAAACACATTCTCTAGAATTAAAGGGTAGCGATAGTATCATCTACACTCTAAGAAGTGTCAATAAAGACGCAGAACCTTTAATACCAGAATTTTTAAAAACTTTAGGACTAGAAAATATAGTGTCAGATGGTATTTCTGCCCAACATCCTTACGCTGCAATATTAGTAGCTAAATTGGCCGATAAAGTTAATTTATTGCATACCAATCCTAAAGTTGTTTTTGTACCAAAACAAGAAAGCTTAGGTAAATTTAATAACAAATTTGGGAATCGTATTTTCTTATTGGAATATGAGAGCGAGGGAGATGTGAATTGGACTTCTTACAGCAATGTTACCGAAATTGTTGATACAGAGGATTTACAAGAATTAAAACAAGAATTAAAAGACAGCATTACTATAGACGAACATTTATTGGTAAGAAATCGCCTTTTTGATATTCTTATTGGTGATTGGGACAGGCACGCTAAACAATGGGGTTGGGCAATTCAGAAAAAAAATAATGTTAGAGTTGCTATACCAATACCTTGCGATAGAGACAACGCTTTTTTTAATATTGAAGGTTTAATTCCATCCATATTATCTAACAAAAATGTAGTGAAGGAATTGAGACCTTTTTCTGAAGATATAGATTATATGGAAGGTTTAATATATCCATTTGATCGCTATTTTTTATTAAAGACAAACGCAGATGTTTTTATAAATGAAGCCAAATATTTACAAGAGACGTTAACAGATAGGGTATTGGAAGAAGCTTTAGAAGTGTGGCCTAAAAACATTCGCGATTTAGATGGTACGGAAATTATTGATAAAATTAAAGCCAGAAGGCAAAACCTCCAAACTTATGCATTAGAGTTCCATAAGATAATTCAAAAACAAGGAGTACTTGTAGAGGCACTTAAAGGTTCTGGTGATTTAATCCTTTCAGATGGTTTAAAAAAATGCTTTGAGTGTGAATAGTAGGTGGTTTAACTAATCAACCAAATTATTTATATAATCTACATTTACAACATGCTTCCCATCAAAAGGAAGTACTTTAATACGTTCTCCAAAAAGTTCTTTGGCTCGTTTCGATTCTAGTTCAATTCTATTTTCATCCAAATACTCGTCTTCCGTACCGTATATCAGTTTTACTTTTGTGTCATTGTTTAAATATTTAAAATCCGTAGCATTTAGTTCTTTCGGAATTCCGCCAGAATGCAAAACAATTTGTTCGCAATTCAATTTACGTAAAGCCAAATAACGCAAAGCAACACTGACACCTTGTGAATAGCCTAAAACAATCAGATTGATGTTTTCTGGAATTTTTTCGGCTTCAAAAACACTATCAAAATAATGCATTATATTTTCTGTACCAACTTTGGTGTCTAAGCGTGTCAGCCAATTCGCTCCCACGTGCATTTTTGGTTGTATATAGTATTTGCTTGGTGCTTGTGGTGCAATTATATAGTTTTCATCTGCATTCAAACCCTTAAAATATTTAAGAAAATATCTGCTTAGATAGCCCATGCCATGGCATACAAACCAAACGTTTTTCGTGTTTTCTGTAAAGTCATTTAAAGTGGAGTATGAGTTGGTAGCTTTGTAGCTTATTTCTTTTTCTTCCAAATTCATTATTCTAGGTCGTTTCAGTATCTTTGTGTTCGATTTTAAAAATACAGTATTCTATGCAAATATCTAAAGAAGATTTTCTCATAAAAGTCAACGCAGCAAGTAAAAATACTCTAATGGAGACCTTAAGTATTGAAATAGTAGATTATGGAGAAGATTTTTTGGTAGCCAGAATGCCTGTTTCGCCAAAAGTGCATCAGCCAGATGGTGTTTTACATGGTGGAGCAACAGCAGCTTTAGCTGAAAGTGTTGGTAGTTTTGCATCGCATATTTTTATTGATACTGAGAATTTTTTTGTGAGAGGATTAGAAATTACAGCCAATCATTTAAAAAGTGTAAAAGAGGGCTATATCTATGCTAAAGCTACATTTTTACACAAAGGAAGAACCACACAGTTATTAGATATTAAAGTCACAGATGATAATGACAATTTAATTTCTATCTGCAGATTATCTACTATTTCATTGCCAAAAAAGAAATAAGAAATGGACAGAGATTCATTTTTTAATAATTTAGAAAATCAGTACCAAAACAAACTACCGTTTGTGGTATATAGCAGACCAATAGACTCTGTAATAAAATGCTGGTTACAAAATGATGATGAATTGCGCACTACTTCTGACTTTTCCGAAAGTGGATTTGTATTTTCCCCTTTCGATTTAGAAAAACAAAGCATTCTGTTTCTTGAAAAATTTTGCAAACACCATATTTTAGAAACCAATTATCTTGAAGTTGAAGAAAACACAACAGAATCAACAATTTCAAATTTAAACGAAAATGAGCATGTTCAATTGGTATCAAAAGGTATTAAAACCATACAAAAGGGTAACTTAGAAAAGGTGGTACTATCTCGAGTTGAAATTAAAGCTCAAAACGACGATAATCCATTCACAATTTTCAAAAGGTTGTTCAATACCTATAAAAAAGCAATGGTGTATTGCTGGTATCATCCTAAAGTTGGGCTGTGGTTAGGAGCAACACCAGAATTATTATTTAAGGTAGAGGGAAAACAAGTCACTACAATTTCCCTCGCAGGAACGCAACCTTTCAGTGAAAAAAACGTAGTAAATTGGACCAAAAAAGAAATTGAAGAACAACAAATTGTAACCGATTATATTACCAATCAAATTCAACCTTACGTACAAAAAATAAATATTGCAGAGGTTGAAACCGTAAGAGCAGGAAATTTAATGCATCTTAAAACCCGTATTACAAGTCGGTTGAATGAGAATGCAAATCTTAAAGCTATAATTGAGGCTTTACATCCAACGCCTGCCGTTTGTGGTTTTCCAAAAGAAGCTGCAAAAACATTTATTCTTCAGAATGAAAATTATAAACGTGAATTCTATACAGGGTTTTTAGGTGAACTCAATTTAAAGCAAACTAAAGCACGAAATAACAATAGGCGTAACGTTGAAAATAATGCGTACAGTGTAGTAAAAACACAGTCCAATTTTTATGTAAACTTGCGTTGTGTACAGCTTAAAGACGCTAATGCGTTAATTTATGTTGGTGGTGGTATTACTAAGAATTCCGTTGCCGAAAACGAATGGCAAGAAACGGTAAACAAAACCAAAACGATAGGAAACGTTTTGGATTAGAAACACACGGTTTTTCTTATATTTGTTGCTGCATGAAACACTCTAAAATTCCCTTATCGCAAACCGTTGTTACACTATGTAAAACGCATAATATTAGGCACATTGTTATATCTCCTGGTAGCAGAAATGCACCTCTAACCATTGGTTTTACAAATGATGACTTTTTTAAATCCTACAGCATTGTAGATGAGCGATGTGCAGCATTCTTTGCTATGGGAATTGCCCAGCAAATTCAACAACCAGTTGCTGTGGTCTGTACTTCTGGTAGTGCGCTGTTAAATTATTTTCCAGCCGTTTCAGAAGCATATTACAGTCATATTCCACTGGTAGTTCTATCAGCAGATCGACCTAAACACTTATTAGATATAGGTGATGGCCAAACCATAAAACAAAAAAATGTTTATGGAGAACATGTATTTTATAGTGCCAATCTTAAACTCGATTTAAAAGATGAACAGAAAATTGCATCTGGCGAGGAGGTGCCAATGTTTAAAAATCTGGAATCTAAATTTGAACGTTTTTTAGGATTTCAAAAAGATATTCAAACGTACAATGAATCTGAAATACATGATGCGCTTACTATTGCCAACTTAAAATCCGGACCTGTACATATCAATATTCCATTTGACGAACCACTTTATGACATGGTTGAAGAATTGAGTATTAATCCAAAGCCATTTAAACTTCAAAATAGAGTTGAAAAAGTTGATGAATTTGAAATAAAAAGCTGTTTAGATGTTTGGCAAAATGCCAAGCGAAAAATGATTCTTGTCGGAGTTATGCAGCCAAATGCGATTGAGCAGCAATGGATACAAGAGTTGGCAGATGATGATAGTGTTTTGGTATTTACAGAAACAACATCAAACCTTCATCATCCAGATTTCTTTCCAGGTATAGATAAGATTATTGCTCCGTTGGAAGATATGGATTTTGAAGCTCTTCAGCCAGAAATTCTTCTCACATTAGGTGGTTTTGTGGTTTCAAAAAAAATTAAAGCTTTTCTCAGAAAATATAAGCCAGAACAGCATTGGCATGTAGATTTATTTAGAGCAAATGATACTTTTTTCTCTTTGGATATGCATATAAAATTAACACCAAATACATTTTTTAGTACATTTTTACCGCAGGTTACGCATCATGCCAAAAGCGATTATAAATCCAAATGGATTGCAGTAAGACAAAAGCGAAGAAAATTGCACGAGGATTATGTGGACACTATTCCGTTTTCAGACTTTTTGGCTTTCAATTTAATTTTAAAAAACCTTCCGAAGCAAAGCCAATTGCAGGTTGGCAATAGTTCTGCCATTAGATATACGCAATTATTTCAATTGCCAAAACATACTGAAGTTTTTTGCAACAGAGGTACAAGTGGTATTGACGGTAGTACCAGCACTGCAATTGGTGCAGCAGTTGCGAGTAAAAAGCGAGTGACATTTATTTCAGGTGATTTAAGCTTTTTTTACGACAGTAATGCCCTGTGGAATAACCATATTCCTAAAAATTTCAGAATTATTATTTTGAATAATAACGGAGGTGGCATTTTTAGGATTTTGCCAGGTCACAAAAACACTGAAAACTTTGATACTTATTTTGAAACCAAACATAATTTTACAGCAAAACAGCTTTCTGAAATGTATGGTTTTGGCTATTCAAGTGTATCTAATGAATCAGATTTAAAAACAACATTAGAAACTTTTTACAATGTAGGTAAACAACCAAAATTGTTAGAAATTTTCACACCTTCACGTAAAAATGATGAGGTTCTGTTGAATTATTTCAAGTTCATAAAGTAAACTTTAGGTTAACAAATGCATTCAAGATTTTAGAGCTAAGTAAAAAATCTCTATATTTAGATGGATTATTTATTTAACCTTAAAAACTAATACAGATGAGTAAAAGAGACGAATTGATAACAAAATATGCTGCCGATTTAAAAGAAAAGTGTAGTGTAAATGCTGATATGGATTTGCTAACGAAAGTAACCGTTGGTTTAGGACCTTCAATCTACAATGCAGATTCAGCTACAGTTTCTGGTTCTGATGAAAAAGAATTGGCTACAGTAAAAAACAATTTTCTAATTAAAAAATTAGGTCTTAAAGATGGGCCAGAGTTAGATAGTGCTATTGATGCAGTTGTTGAAAAATACGGCAAATCAAACAGAAATAAGTACAGAGCAGTAGTCTATTATTTGCTTGTTAAGCATTTTAAGAAAGAATCTGTTTACTAAACGAAAAAGAGAAATAAACTACAGCGTTATAATTTAATTATTATAGCGCTTTTTTTATGCTAAATTTAGTTCAATACAACACTAAAATATCAATATCTTTGCAGCATGATAAATTTAGGCGAATACAATACACTTGAAATTTTAAGGGACACTGAACCAGGTCTGTTTTTAGGAGATGGTGAAGACAACGAGATTTTACTACCAAATCGCTATGTGCCAGAAACATTTGAAATAGGTGATAAGATAGAAGTATTTGCTTATTTAGATAATGAAGAGCGTCCCGTTGCTACTACGGACAAACCTTATATTAAAAAAGGGGATTTTGCACTGTTACGATGTAACCAGGTCACAAAATTTGGAGCATTTTTAGATTGGGGCTTGGTAAAGGAATTATTTTGCCCTTTCAAAGAACAAGCTTTTAAGATGAAAGCTGGTGGTTGGTATTTGGTGCATTGCTACTTAGATGAAGAAACAGAACGTTTAGTCGCTTCAAGTAAAACCAATCATTTTTTAGACAATAAAGAACTCACCGTTGCACAATTTGATGAAGTAGATCTCATTGTGTCGCATCCTTCAGAAATTGGGATGAATGTTATTGTAAATAATAAACACTTAGGCTTAGTATTCAATGATGATATTTATAAGGACATAAGTGTTGGTGATAGATTAAAAGGTATTGTTAAAAAAGTACGCCCAGACAATAAGTTAGATATTTCATTAAACCAAATTGGCTATAGAAATATAGAGCCTAATGCAGAACATATTCTATTTACGCTTCAAGATAATAGTGGTTATTTGCCACTGCACGATAAGTCAGATCCTGAGGCAATTAAGGAACAACTCCAAATGAGCAAAAAAAGTTTTAAAAAAGCTATCGGCTCGCTGTATAAGGATAGGCTAATTACAATAGAACCTGAAGGTATAAGATTAGTAGATTGAAACTTATATTTTTAGCTTTTAATTGCAATGATTTGCTTTTTGGCAACTTCAACTTCATTTAAAATCCATTCTTCTGCTTTTTCAAGCGAAGGAAACCCTTGTCTTTTTATTTTACAAAAATGGTTTTCTAAAGCTATAAATCTTTTTGAAGTCTCATTATATGTAACAACGGCTTTAGCTACAGGTTGAATTTTATTAGTTCTGAATTTATGAGTTTCAGAAAGGTCAATAGAGTAAGAATCAGTTCTATTTGATATTATACCAAAAGGCCTTCCGTCTTTATAGTAATGATTAATATGTTTAAGTAAATCTTTACTGTTTTCAAAATTTACTATGGTACCTTCATCTATTTCTAACACACAGTAGTTATGAAAAATAGAGAGTTTACCATTTTTTATACTAAATGATTCAATAAGTGACTCTGATAAGTTTAATTGAGAACATTGCATACTTCATTTTTTTTGAGTTGCAAAGATATTATGCTTATACAATAGTTTTTAATAAACCTCTGAAGTTTAACTTAGTACTTAAGAATTCTTTAAGATTCAAATCAAAAAAATAAATATAAATAAAGAGATGAGCTTATAATTTCACAAAACCCTAAATAGTTGACATCTAAGAGACTATAATCATAATTTCCGCAAACGTTGTAGGTTGTTATTAAAAATCAGCATTTTAGTTGAAGATGTCAGATTTGGATAATTTTATAAAAAAGCCATAGCACTTTTTTCTATTTACGAAATAGGTATTAAATCTGTATTTTTGCGATTAAATTGTAAAAACTATGACAAAAGCCAAATGGGTAGATGTTAAGGAATATGAGGATATTACTTATAAAAAGTATAATGGCGTAGCCAGAATTGCTTTTAACCGACCTGATATTAGAAATGCTTTTAGACCAAAAACCACTTCAGAGCTTTACGATGCTTTTTATAATGCCAACGAAGATGTAAATATTGGAGTTGTATTATTAAGTGCAGAAGGACCATCAACTAAAGATGGAGTTTGGAGTTTTTGTTCTGGTGGAGACCAAAAAGCAAGAGGTCACCAAGGCTATGTAGGAGAAGATGGATACCATAGGTTGAATATTTTAGAAGTACAACGACTTATCCGTTTTATGCCAAAAGCAGTTATTGCAGTGGTACCAGGTTGGGCAGTTGGTGGAGGACATAGTTTGCACGTAGTGTGTGATTTAACTTTAGCTAGTAAAGAACATGCCATTTTTAAACAAACAGATGCGGATGTTACAAGTTTTGATGGTGGTTATGGATCTGCATATTTAGCAAAAATGGTAGGTCAGAAAAAAGCACGAGAAATATTCTTTTTAGGAAGAAATTACTCAGCCCAAGAAGCTTATGAAATGGGAATGGTAAATGCCGTGATTCCGCACAAAGACCTTGAAGATACTGCCTATGAATGGGCACAAGAAATATTAGCAAAATCACCAACATCCATAAAAATGCTAAAGTTTGCTATGAATTTAACTGATGATGGTATGGTTGGCCAGCAAGTGTTTGCTGGTGAAGCTACACGTTTAGCTTATATGACAGATGAAGCCAAAGAAGGAAGAGATGCATTTCTTGAAAAAAGAAAGCCAAACTTTCCTAAAAAATGGATTCCATAAGCTGCTCTACATGAAAAAAATTAAACCGTGGCTTTCTGCCATGCGCTTAAGAACACTGCCTCTTTCGGTTTCAGGGATTATTCTAGGGACTTGTTTTGCTTATTACAACGGCAAGTTTAATCCGTATGTGTTTGGGTTAGCTATCTTAACTACAATTAGTTTACAGATATTATCAAACTTAGCAAACGATTATGGTGATGGAGTAAAAGGTACTGATAATGATGAGCGGGTTGGCCCAAAGCGCGCTATTCAAAGTGGCGAAATTTCACCAGAAGCAATGTTAGATGCTATTAAAAAGAATATTTTAATCGTTATAGTTTTGACGCTAGGTTTAATTTGGGCTGCCTTTGGCGCAGGTAATTTTCCCTATCTCTTATTGTTTGTTTTTCTAGGAGGTTTGTCGGTTTATGCAGCAATGAATTATACAATGGGAGATTCACCTTATGGCTACAGAGCTTTGGGAGATATTTTTGTTTTTATATTTTTTGGACTTGTGAGTACTTTAGGGAGTTATCTACTTTATACTAAAACAATTGACCACGTTGCTGTACTGCCAGCAATAGCATTGGGTTTATTGAGTGTAGGTGTTTTAAACCTCAATAATATGCGTGATATACAATCTGATGCTAATGTGGGGAAAATTACTCTTGCAGTTAAATTGGGATTAGTACGTGCAAAAATATATCATTATTTTTTGATTATTGGAGCAATGGTTATTACAGTGTTATTTTCAATATTGTATTATGTAGAACCTTATAATTTTTTATACCTCATAGCATTTCTTCCGTTAACGCTTCACATTAAAAAAATAAAAGCAGCTAAAGAAGCTAATGATTTTGACAGTCAGCTTAAAGTATTGGCACTATCTACATTTCTCTTTTCAATATTGTTAGGCATTGGTTATATTTTGTGTTAAATTTAAAGTGAGTATTAAACTTTAAATTTTACAAAGATGAAAATTACATTCTACGGACATGCCTCATTTGGGATACAAATTAAAGACATACATATTCTAGTAGATCCTTTTATAACAGGAAACGATAATGCGAAGAATATTGACGTTAACACACTAAAAGCAGATTACATTTTAGTGACCCACGCACACGAAGATCATACATTAGATGTTGAAACCATAGCCAAACGAACAGGAGCTGTAATTGTTTCAAATTATGAAATTATAAACCATTATCAAGATTTAGGTTTAGAGGGACATCCAATGAATCATGGTGGTTCTTGGGACTTTGAATTCGGAACAGTTAAATACGTAAACGCTATACACACCTCGTCATTTCCAGATGGCAAATATGGCGGTCAACCAGGAGGCTTTATAATTGAAGGGGAACATAAAAATATTTATATAGCAGGTGATACGGCATTGACTATGGACATGAAATTAATTCCATTACACACAGTACTAGACTTGGCAATTTTACCAATTGGAGATAATTTCACAATGGGAATAGGTGATGCCATCATTGCGAGTGATTTTATAAACTGCAACAAAATTTTGGGCTGCCATTACGATACTTTTGGTTACATAGAAATTGACCACGAAGAAGCTAAACGCAAATTTTTTGAAAAAGACAAAGACTTAATGTTACTAGAAATAGGTGAGAGTGTTGAGTTGTAGTATTTGACCTAACTTAACATAATATAGCTAAACAGATATGAACGTTTTTATTTTGTATCTTGTAAGTGATTTAAAAACAAAATATTATGAAAAATTTAATTTGTGTTTCAATAATTTTTTTAACTGTTTTATCCTGTAATACCCTAAAAACTGATTATACTAAATCTGAAATTAATTCTATTTCATTGTATAACTTTAATGATAAACCAATTTCAATTGAAAACTTGGTCGAAGAATGGAATAAAAGAATTCAGGTAAGCGAAGAGATAAATGCTACAATTGAGAACCTAGAAATTGTAAATATTATTGACAACCAAACCAACAAAAAAACACTTGTATTATTAGGCTCCACTAATAGAAATTCAGTCAAAACAGCTTCAAAATTGACTGAATTCAAAAAAGGATTAAAATTAAGTGATATAACTGTTACTTGTAAAAACTGCGCTGACGAATTAAATATAAAACTCAATGATGGAAATTGGGGTTGTTTCAGCAATAAAGAAGAAACCAATTCATGTACAAAAATAGAAACTTTAAGAACCGAATAAAAACAGATCTGTTATTACTTAAACCGTTATTTAAGCGTTTTCCTTTCCGTTACTTCACTTGGCTTTTTATAACCACCCGATGTAATATCCTAGGAAAAAACCGTTTCAATAAAATTCCCTTAGTTTCTCCCTTACCTATATAAACTTCAAATTTTTCCTTTTTAATGGCTTTAAGCATTTGTTTTGTAAATACAGAAACATTGAGTCCTTTTGCAGTAGCATTATCTTGGGATTTTTGAGGATTCCCGTTTCCGGTTAAAGCATTCCGTGCAACATTTGTATCTACAAAACCAGGGCAAATCATTGTAACTTTTATACTGTCTTTTTCGTGTTCCATGCGCAACACATCAAAGAAACCATACAAGGCGTGCTTGGCACCACAATAGCCAGATCGATAAGGAGAACCGAATTTTCCCATTAAGCTGGTGACAGTTACAAAGTGTCCAGACTGTTTGTTTACAAAATGGGGTAAAATAGCTTTGCTTAAAGCAACCGTACCTAAATAATCAACATCCATCAATTTCTTATCTACAGAAATATCAGTATCAATAATTAATGATCGCTGACTAATGCCTCCATTATTAATAAGCATATCAATATTTCCAAATAATGAGATGGCGTTTTTAGCAATAGGTTTCATGTTTAAATAATCTGCCAAATCAAAAGGGAGAATCCTAATATTTTTTTGGTTGGCACATTGGGTTTTTACTTCTGTTAAAGCTTTTTCGCGACGGGAGGAAAGAATGAGTTTGCAATTTTGCTTAGATAGTTCTAGTGCAAGTGACTTCCCAATTCCGCTAGAAGCACCTGTAATCCAAATCACTTTATTTTTAAAGGTCATGTTTTATTTATCATTTTCTACTGAAAACTGTGATTGTATATGAGTTTGAGGCTGCTCACTGTCCATTGAAGATGGAGAGCCAAATGAATCCAACCATTCATTACGGAGATCATCACTAACTTTTCCGGTACCATCATGTTTCCAGCCTGGAGGTTTTAGGAAATAGTTTATGCGATGTTTAAAAGATTTTTTTCCAGAAAAAGCATCCTTTCCCATATACCACCATTCTAAAAAAGCAATCTTCACCGGATTATAAGTATTGATGTTGGTAACCAAGCCATATTTTACTTTTTCTTCTTTCAATTCGGGTTGAAATGTTCCAAATAGTCGATCCCAAATAATAAGTATGCCTGCATGGTTTCTATCTAAATAAATTGGGTTACTGCCATGGTGAACGCGATGGTGTGATGGTGTGTTAAAAACAGCTTCAAACCATTTTGGCATTTTATCAATTGCTTCTGTGTGAATCCAGAATTGATACAATAAACTTACGGACATTTGCAATAAGATCATTGCCGGATGAAAGCCTAGTAACGGCAACCACAACCAAAATATAAAGGTGTAAAATCCGCCCGACCACGTTTGTCGCAAAGCCGTACTTAAATTATAATGCTGAGAGGAGTGGTGGACAACGTGCGATGCCCAAAATATGCGACATTCGTGAGAAATTCTATGAAACCAATAATAAGAGAAATCATCTGCAAAAAAGAGTAGTACAAATGACCACCACGCTACCGGAATGGTAAACAACCTAAAATTATCATATACCAAAAAAAACAGTAATAAAACTAAAGCCTTACTGCCAAAACCTAAAAATACGTTGCCCAAGCCCATGGCAATGGATGAAAAAGCATCCTTACCTTCGTAGCTTTTAATTTGCTGCTTTGTGGTTACATACAATTCTAGCAACATCGCCAAAATAAAAAAGGGAATTGCATAGAGAATTATATTTGGAAAATTGGGCATTTTATCAAAGATTTGTGACGTACAATTTACGAATTATTTGAGTATTTTTGAAATTAAGAATGAAAGCAAGTTACCATAAGTACACACTAAACTTTAAGCGACCTAGCGGAACCTCGCGTGGCGTAATGACCACTAAAGAAACGTGGTTCCTCATTGTAGAGGAAAATGGAAAAATAGGTATAGGTGAATGCGGAATTTTAAGAGGTCTTTCAGTTGATGATAAACCAAATTATGAAGAAAAATTAGCATGGACTTGCCAAAACATTCATTTTGGTTTAGATAAATTACTTCCTGAACTTATAGAATATCCTAGTATTCAATTTGGATTGGAAATGGCTTTTAAATCTTTAGAGAGTTCAAACAGATTTGAATTGTTTCCATCAGCATTTACAAAAGGACTCGACGGTATTTCTATTAATGGTTTGGTATGGATGGGAGAAGAAGCCTTTATGAGAAAACAGATTGAAGAAAAAATTGAAGCAGGATTTGATTGCATTAAATTAAAAATTGGTGCGATTGATTTTCAAACTGAATTAAATATTTTAAAATCCATTAGGAAAGAATTTTCTACATCCGACATTGAATTAAGGGTTGATGCCAATGGAGCATTTTCAAAAGATGAAGCCTTAGAAAAATTAAAACGACTATCGGACTTCAAATTACATTCTATAGAACAGCCTATTAAGCCGAAACAGTTTGAAGCTATGGCAAACCTTTGTGAACAGACTCCCATTCCTATTGCTTTAGATGAAGAATTAATAGGAGTGTTTTCAAATGAAGAAAAAGAAAAAGTATTAAATACCATTAAGCCACAATACATTATTCTTAAACCAAGTTTGGTAGGTGGTTTTAAAGGAAGTAAGCAATGGATAGATAGTGCTGAAGATTTAAAAATAAAGTGGTGGATTACCAGTGCTTTAGAAAGTAATGTAGGACTAAACGCCATATCTCAATGGACTTACACACTGAAAAACAAAATGCCACAAGGTTTGGGAACAGGTAGTTTATTTACCAATAATTTTGAATCGCCATTAACAGTAAAAAATGGTACTTTACATTACAATAACTCCAATCATTGGAACTTCAATTTATAACAATTAAATATCAATTATTAAATAGATGAAATTAAATTATATACAACAGGCTTATACAGGTTTGCACGATTGGTGGAGATATATCATAGGAGTAATTATAGCCATTATAGGAGTTTTTATTTTTTCTGGTCCGCATATGGCAGGCATTCTTTACAAACAATTCAACAACGAGTTAGACATGAGTAGAATGGATGATACCAATTATTTGCTGTCATTATTTGAACCTAACCTTAATCTCTTATTTATGTTGTTGCCATTTGCAGGTGGTTTACTGTTTTTAATCTTTGCGGTAAAACTTTTACACAAACAAACTTTTAAAAGCTTAACCACATCTAGAGCTAAAATTGATTGGAAACGTGTATTTTCTATGTTTATGGTTTGGGGTGTTTTTTCTTCTGGATTAGTAGTGTTAGACTATTATTTATCACCAGAAGATTATGTTGTAAATTTTAATCTGAATAAATTCTTGGTTTTAGCAGTAATAGCTATTGTTTTAGTGCCACTGCAAACCAGTTTTGAAGAATATTTGTTTAGAGGTTATTTGATGCAAGGTATAGGTGTTCTGGTAAAGAATAAGTGGGTGCCATTAATCATAACATCTGTGGTTTTTGGGATGTTGCATATTGCAAATCCAGAAGTAGATAAACTAGGTAAGGTTATTATGGTTTATTATATAGGAACAGGTTTGTTTTTAGGTATAATGACCTTAATGGACAAGGGTTTGGAGCTTGCTTTAGGATTCCATGCCGCAAATAATTTATTTACGGCATTATTGGTAACTGCAGATTGGACGGCTTTTCAGACACATTCTATTTTAAAAGATACATCCGAACCAACTGGTGCTGCTTTTGCAGATATCTTTATGCCTGTTTTCATTGTATTCCCTATAATACTGTTGATCCTTGGAAGAGTTTACGGTTGGAAAAACTGGAAGGATAAGTTATTTGGGCAAGTGGAAGAGCCACCAAAAGAAGACTATAAAATTATTTAATAATGACATTGCCTTTCAATAGAATTCACAAGTCTTTCAAACTTAATGGCAATTATTACAGCCATGAAGATTTAAAGGAACTTGCGTATAGCTTTATTAAGGAAGGTGAAACCTATGAAAAAGAAATTGGGATTTTTTTAATCGATTGGTTAAGTGAAAAGGATTTTTTATTTGTAAAATCATCTGGCTCAACTGGCAAACCTAAAATTATTGAAATCTTTAAACAGTCAATGGTAAATTCTGCATTGGCTACAGGCGATTTTTTCAATTTAAAGCAGGGAAACAAAGCATTGTTATGTTTACCTTGTTCTTATATTGCTGGCAAAATGATGCTTGTTAGAGCTATGGTTTTGGGATTAGAAATTGATTGTGTTCAACCAGCTTCACAACCCGTTTTCGATACTAATAAACACTATCATTTTAGCGCAATGGTGCCGCTTCAAGTTCAAAATACAATCAATAATCTTCAAAATATTGATAAAATTATTATTGGTGGCTCACAAGTAAGTGCCATCATAAAGAATAAAATAAAAAACAATCCTTCAAAATTTTACGAAACTTACGGGATGACCGAAACGGTAACGCACATAGCTGTAAAACCGCTTCAGTCCAAAAACAATAAAGGACAAGATTGTTTTAAGGCACTAAAAAATGTTTCTTTTGAACAAGATGAAAGACAATGCTTGGTAATTAATGCTCCAGGTTTAGTGAGTGAAAAGTTAATAACAAACGATATTGTTGATTTAAAATCCGAAACTGAGTTTAAATGGTTAGGCAGGTATGATAATGTAATTAACTCAGGTGGAGTAAAATTGTTTCCCGAACAAATAGAAAGTAAATTACAATCTTACGTAAAATCGAGGTTTTTTGTTGCGGGAGAAGAGGATTCAGTATTAGGAGAAAAATTAATTCTTATTGTTGAAAATTTAACTGAATCTCCAGAAGCTATTCTGGCAAACATCAAAAAAAATAAGGATTTAGGTCGTTTTGAAATTCCAAGGCATGTCTTCACAGTTGAAAAATTCGTAGAAACTTCTAGCGGTAAAATTCAACGAAAAAAAACAATAGCAAAGGCATTACATTAGTTAACTCACTCAAATCACCACTTAACTCATTGGTGGTTTTAAAATCATTGATTGGTATTTAGTTTTATGTAAACTTTAAAACACCAATCCTATGAAAACATTATTCTCTCTCTCATTTGTGTTGATAGTTTCAGTTGCAAATTTCGCGCAAAATAAGACTATTGAAACCGAGTCCATTACCTTGGATAATCTCATAACTTTCATTGTTGAAAATTATAAAGTTGAAACTGATTCTACACAAACCAAAAATTCAACTTTTTTAATCGAAACTTATGGAGACAGCTTCAATACAGAAGACAAAGTCATTCTAAAACAAGCTTTAAAGATATTTTCAGAACGTAGTAATGCAAAGGATTCTATAAGTATTGCAACTTATTCAGAGTACAATGGTATTGCTTTAGAACAAGCTAAAGCAATAGATATAAAAAAGTTATTATATGCTATTGAACATCCCAAAACCAGCATAAAAAAATTTAAGAACGAAGGTATTGAATTGGCTTACAATTATACCAAAGAAAATTATGTAGAAACAGCAAAAAATATGGTGGTAATTATTCGTGTTCCAAATAGAAAAGCTAAAGAAGTAACATCGCTAAACACTACAACACAACTCAAAACCACCAAACCAAAAAGCAATGCTGTGATGCTTACTGCTATTGCGCTTTTGCCAGAGATAATCTCTGTCATTAAAGATTAAATAACCATTAAAATTAAATAATTATGAAAAATCTATTACAACTATGCATGGTATTGCTTTTATCAATACAGCTAAATGCACAAGAAAAAAACATTACGGGACTTATAACAACTGCAGATGATGGCTTGCCATTACCCGGAGCTTCAATAATAGTTAAGGGAACTACTACAGGAGCGCAAACAAATTTTGATGGCAAATATTCCATTAAAGCTAAAGAGGGAGATAAACTGGTTTTTAGTTATGTGGGTTTGAAAACAAAAAAAGTTACAGTTGGAAAATCCAATACTATTAATGTTGCATTGAAAACAGATAACAGCTTGGAGGAGGTTGTTGTTACTGCTTACTCTATGTATGATAATAGTAGAGGGAATTATTCAAAACAAAAGACAACCATTGCTTCAAAACTCTCTGGAAGAGTAGCAGGAGTTCCGATAACAAACTCAAACTCTAATAACTCAGTTAAAATTAGAGGCACTAAAGATGTAAAAACTAAAGAGCCACTTTACATTTTAGACGGAAAAACCATTACAGAAACTAAATTCAAAACTATAGATGCAGACAAAATAAAGCATATTGAAATCCTCAATGCACAACAAGGTAACGTGGTATTTGGTTATGAAGGTTCGAAAGGTGTTATTGTTATGCGAACAAAAGGGCATACAAACAATGTGGACTTTGATATGGTGAATGATTTTTTAAATGAATCTTATGCTCAAATTCAAGAAAACCCATTCAAAAGAACAACTTCAACGCCTCTTTCAACTTTTTCAATTGATGTAGATAAAGCATCTTACAGTAATGTTAGGCGAATGATAAACAATGGGGAGAACATAAGACCAGATGCTGTAAAAATTGAAGAAATGGTAAATTATTTTACTTACAATTATCCGCAACCAACAGGCAAGCATCCGTTTTCAATTAATACAGAAGTTGTGGCAACTCCTTGGCATGAGGATACACAATTGGTTCGAATTGGTCTTCAGGGAAAGACATATAAAAATGATGATCTTCCAGCTTCAAACCTTACTTTTTTAATTGATGTTTCAGGTTCAATGGGAAGCCAGAATAAATTACCATTATTAAAATCTGCGTTCAAACTACTGGTAAATCAACTTCGAGAAAAAGATAAGGTTTCGATTGTGGTTTACGCTGGAGCAGCTGGTGTGGTGTTAGAGCCAACATCTGGAGACGAAAAAGAAAAGATTTTAGCAGCTTTAAACCATCTACAATCTGGTGGTTCAACAGCAGGTGGTGCAGGAATTAAATTAGCTTATAAGTTAGCTGAGGAAAATTTCAAAAAAAACGGCAACAACCGCGTAATACTGGCAACCGATGGAGATTTTAATGTTGGCGCATCTAGCGATACTGATATGCAAACTTTAATTGAACAGAAACGTAAATCGGGAGTGTTTTTATCTGTTTTGGGATTTGGCTACGGAAACTATAAAGATTCAAAATTAGAAATTTTAGCAGACAAAGGAAACGGTAACCATGCTTATATTGACACGATGCAAGAAGCCCAAAAGGTATTTGGAAAAGAATTTGGCGGCACACTCTACACAATTGCAAAAGATGTTAAGATTCAAGTAGAATTTAACCCAAAAAAAGTGCAAGCCTATCGTTTAATCGGTTATGAAAATAGGTTGTTGGCTGATGAAGATTTTATTGATGATACAATAGATGCAGGTGAATTAGGAAACGGACACACGGTAACTGCACTTTATGAAGTAATTCCGGCTGGTGTAAATAGTGATTATCTCAAAACGATACCCAATTTAAAATACAGTCAAACAAAGGCAATGTCAAATTATAATGATGAACTGTTTACGGTAAAATTCAGGTACAAAAAACCAGATGAATCTAAGAGTATTGAAATGGTACATGTTCAAAATAACAAGCTTTCTGAAAGTTCCGAGGATATGAAATTTGCTTCAGCAGTGGCATTGTTTGGTATGCAAATAAGAAACTCTAAGTATTGTAATAACACTAAAACTGCTAAAGTGCTTGAGCTTGCTGAAAATGGGAGAGGAGAGGATAAAGAGGGTTACAGAGCTGAATTTATAAGATTGGTAAAATCGTATGATAACTTAAACTAAAATCGAAAACAGGCTAAACTAAAAACCCAATGCTTTTGCATTGGGTTTTTAATATATTTAAAATCTAACTAAACTTAGTTGCCTTCTGCCTCAGATAAATTTTTCATTTCTTCTTCTACCATAGCATAGAACTGATCTATTTTAGGCATTACAACAATACGTGTACGTCTGTTTTTTGCTCTATTTGCAGCAGTATCATTTTCTACTAAAGGAACATGATAGCTACGTCCTGCAGCAACAAGTTGTTGAGGGTTTACTTCTAAATTTTCTAAAACCCTAACTACTGAAGTTGCACGTTTTACGCTTAAATCCCAGTTGTCTAATAATGGTGGCTTATTGTAAGGTACGTTGTCTGTATGTGCCTCTACCATAGCTTCAAAATCTGGCTTGCTATTGATTACTTTGGCAACTTTAGCTAAAACCTCTTTTGCTCTGCTAGTTACAGTATAACTTCCACTTTGGAACAATAATTTATCTGCAATAGAGATAAATACCACACCTTTTTCAACGTTTACCTCAATGTCTGGATCATTGATGCCAACTGCCTTTTTAAGACTAGTTACTACAGCTAAAGTTACACTATCCTTTTTGTTTAAAGCATCTTGTAATCTTGTGATTTTTAGGTCACGTTCTTTTAAGCTTTCTAAAGATTTTTCAAGATTTTCAGATCCTTTTTTAGTTAGGATGGTTAAATCTCCTTTGGTGTCAATTAAATCCTGATTGGCTTTACGTAAATCCACAAGTTGATCTTTCATAGTTTCGACACGAGCCATTGACGCAGCTTTGTCAGATAAACAGCTGTTTAACTTTACAGTTGCCGAATTCAGTAAATCTTGTGTTTCTTTTTGTTTTGCTTCAAGTGCTGCATATTCTTTTTTAGATACGCAAGAAGATAGTAGCACTAATGAGCAAATGCTTAGTAACATTATTTTTTTCATAATTGAACTTTAAATTTTCTGTCTCTTATACACATCTCCGAGCCCACGAGACCGAGGCTGATCTCGTA
>CAJXVG010000044.1 GCA_913061495.1 uncultured Winogradskyella sp. | reverse complement strand
AGATCAGCCTCGGTCTCGTGGGCTCGGAGATGTGTATAAGAGACAGATATTAAACCTTTACAACTCATAAGCAAGTTTACTCGCTTTCGTATAGTCTCAATCTATTTTTTGTTTGGTTGAGTTCGGATTTTAATTTGTCAATTTTATTTAAAAGGTTAAAAACCGTGTCAATACCTTCAAAATTGAGATTTAAATCTTGATGTAAACGTATCATTTTCTCAAGATCTGCAACATGCTCTTGGTGGATACAGTTAGTCTTTTCAACGGAAATAATCTCAATAAGCCCATAATCTTTTAGACCAGTAAAAAAGGACATTTCTAACTGATAGTGAGTGCATAAATCAGGTATGGCTACGTAATGTATATCTTTCATTGCTATTGTAGTTTTGCTAATTCTTCAAAAAGTTCTTTCTCTTTTTCGCTAAGTTTTTTTGGTAGTTTCACATTGTAAGTAATGTAAAGGTCTCCAAACTCATTTTCTTTTCTGTATTTAGGAAATCCTTTTCCTTTTAGTTTTACTTGGCTCCCGGTTTGAGTCAAAGGTTTTACTTTTAGTTTTACTTTACCGTTAAAAGTGTTTACAGTTATATCTCCACCTAAAACCGCTTTATATAAGCTTAAGTCTACATCACTGTAAAGGTTGGATCCATCTCGTTTAAAAGAGGTGTTATTCATAATGTTAAACTCTATATAAAGGTCGCCGTTTGGTCCACCGTTAACACCAGGTCCACCTTTCCCATTAATTTTTATAACCTGTCCATTTGTGACGCCAGCCGGAATAGTTAATCGAATATTTTTGCCCTTAACTGTTAAGACTTGCTTTTGGGTAGTGTACACATCTTTAAGATTTAGCTGAAGCTGTGCATTAAAATCTTGCCCACGGAATTTTACATTGCCAGAGCTTCGGCTTCCTCCAGAAAAGCCACCACCAAACATAGACTCAAAAAAATCAGAATATTCTCCTTCACCAAAGCCTTCAAATCCTTCAAAACCAGAGCTACGTTGGTATTGACCTTGCTGTTGGGAATATTGGTGTTTTTGAGCTTGTTCGTAAGCTTCTCCCTGTTGCCAGTTTTCTCCGTATTTATCGTACTTTTTACGTTTTTCTTCATTACTCAAAACCTCATGTGCCTCATTAACTTGCTTAAATTTCAGCTCAGCTTCTTTATCGTTAGGGTTGAGGTCAGGATGGTGTTTTCTCGCCAGTTTTCGGTATGCCTTTTTAATTTCGGCTTTGGTTGCATTTTTATCAACACCCAGAATTTTATAATAATCAATAAATGCCATTTGTAAGATTTTTTTTAGCAATCATAGCTAAGTTAATAGATTTATGAGCCAATTTCAAGTGTATTACGTTAATAAAATTACGAGTAAACGCAAATAATGATTGGTGAAGTTTATAGATTATTGTTTTATTTTTGCACAAATGCAAGCACAACTCTCAAACTACATTCCAGAACAGGCATTGCGCATGGTCAGTGACTTATTGGATACTGATAACTTAATTGTAAAAGTTAAAAAGGAAAGAAAAACTAGACATGGAGATTATAAACAATTGCCTGATGGTATGCACCAGATTACAGTAAATTCAAATCTTAATCCCTATCGGTTTTTAATTACTTTGATTCATGAAATTGCGCATTTTGAAACATATAAAAAATACGGAAGGTTTGTAAAGCCTCATGGTAAAGAGTGGAAACAAACTTTTCAGCATTTAATGCTACCTTTTATACAGCCTAATATTTTTCCTTCAGAATTATTGCCAATATTAGCAAAGCATTTTAAAAACCCTAAAGCATCGAGCGATACTGATACAAGGTTAGCTTTGGCATTAAAGCAATTTAATGCTGCCAATGATAATTATTATGTTTTTGAAGTACCATTGGGCAAAGATTTTAAATTGTATAATGGTAAAGTTTTTAAACGTGGTAAACAAAGAAGAAAACGGTTTGAATGTGTAGAAGTTAAAACAGGTAAGCTATATTTGTTTAACCCTAATGCAGAGGTGGAATTGATTAATTAAAGTACATGAAAAATAAAAATTATTATGCCATACTAATGGCAGGTGGAGTAGGCTCAAGATTTTGGCCTGTAAGTACACAAGATTTTCCTAAACAGTTTCATGATATGCTTGGGACTGGTGATACCTTAATACAGAAAACGTTCAATAGGCTTTCAAATATAATCCCGAAAGAAAATATATTCATTTTAACCAATGAAAGATACAATGATTTGGTGTTTGAGCAGTTGCCAGAAGTTACAAAACGACAAGTTGTTTTAGAACCTGCTATGCGTAATACAGCTCCATGTATTTTATATGCAGCTTTAAAAATTCAGAAAGAAAACAGTGAAGCCTTAATGGTTGTAGCACCAAGTGATCATTGGATTGAAGACGAACAAGCGTTTACGGAAGACGTAAAACAAGCTTTTGATTTTTGCCAAACAAATGATGCATTAATGACGTTGGGTATTAAACCAACATTTCCAAATACAGGATACGGTTATATTGAATATGATAAATCGGATTCTTCTAGTATAAAACCTGTTAATCAATTTAGGGAAAAACCAGATTACGAAACAGCAAAGGAATTTATTAATCAAGGTAATTTTCTTTGGAACGCAGGGATTTTTATGTGGAGCGTAAAAAGTGTGGTTGAGGCATTTAGAAATAACCAAGTAGAGCTATATGAACTATTTGCCAACGGAATTGATGACTATAATACTGAGAGAGAAGAACAATTTATACTTCAAAATTATGTAAAAGCAAATAACATCTCTGTAGATTATGCAATTATGGAATCCTCTAAAAATGTATATGTTTTGCCAGCCACTTTCGATTGGAATGATCTAGGAACTTGGGGAAGTCTTTATGATAAATTAGACAAGGATAAAGACAAAAATGCTGTAGTGAATGCCAAGACATTATTGGAAGATGCCAACGGAAATATGATCCGTTCAAAAAAAGATAAGGTGGTTGTTATCGATGGGTTAAAGGATTACATTGTAGTTGATAAAGACGAAGTTTTACTTATCTTCCCAAAATCGAAAGAACAAGATATAAAAAAAGTACTCCAAAATGTAAAAGCTAATTTTGGAGAAGAATACGGATAAAATGAGCGACGAAAATAAATTCAATTTTTCTGAAGAAGAAGAGCAACAACAGCAAGTTGACAAAGAAAAAGCTGTTGAAGAAAAAAAAGAAGCTGTAAAAAAAGATGCACAAGGATTATTCGCTAGTGTAAAAACGTTTTTGAGCGAGCTTTTAGATTTTAGGGATGATACGGATAGAGATGCAACAATTACAGCAATAAAAGGAGATATCCCTTTTAAAGGAGCAACAGCTTGGATTTTGGTATGCTCTATCTTTGTAGCTTCTATTGGGCTTAATGCAGATTCACCAGCAGTGGTAATAGGTGCCATGTTAATTTCCCCTTTAATGGGTCCTATTTTGGGCATGGGACTTTCAATAGCCATTAATGATATTGATACTTTAAAAAAATCATTGATCAATCTTGCTACCATGATTGTTCTCAGTTTGCTAACGGCTTTTCTGTTTTTTAAATTCTTTCCGTCAGCTGATATTATGACCAATGAACTTTTTGGCAGAACTAAACCCGATCTAAGAGATGTTTTAATTGCGTTTTTTGGTGGAGCGGCTCTAATCATTGCAAGGACCAAAAAAGGAACAATTGCTTCAGTGATATTTGGTGTGGCTATTGCAACAGCTTTAATGCCGCCATTATGTACTGCAGGATACGGATTGGCTCACGATTGGGAAATTTTTATTGGAGCTATGTACTTGTTCACCATCAATACAATATTTATAGCTCTGGCGACATTCTTGGTTTTAAAAGTGCTTCGTTTTCCAATGTTAAAATATGCCAATTCAAAAAAGCGAAAAAGAATTGCACGTTTAGCATCATTAATTGCGGTTTTGGTTATGGCACCAGCCATTTGGACATTTATTAATTTTATTACACAAACAGGTCTTGAAGGTGATTATAACAGTTTTAAGAAAAATGAAATTGAAGATAATAATGAGTTATGGTTTCAGAAGGGAATTCCACGTTGGGAAGATGAAGAAATTGTTTTGTATTTCAATGGTGAGGTCTCTGACGCTACAGTAGCCGATTTAAAAAATGAAATTAAAAACTACGATAAAATAAAAGATTTCGAATTAATTATTAAGGGTAATAAAAACAGAAGTTTTGATAAAATTTCTGATGCTTATGATAGAGCAATAAGAGACTTGGACGAAAAAGATAATATTATAAAAGGACTACAATCCCAAATAACAGAATTGGAGGCTAATATCTCTAATCTCAACAAAGTTATAGAATCTAAAAACTCAAATAAAAGTGAGGTTTCTTTTAGCAAATTGTCTCGAGATGCAAAAGTAAGATTTAACGATCTTCAGTTTTTTGGTTATGCCAAAATGTTAGAATCTAATGACTTTATAAATATAGATACTGTAACAGTTGCTAATGTAAAGTGGAAAGCAGCTTTATCTGATAGTGTCGTGGTTAATCGCGAACGTCAACTTCAACAATGGTTAAAGAAAGAGTTAAAGGTAGATACGGTTTTAGTTCGAAGAAATTAAAGTTTTAATCATCTTCCTCGATATACATTTTACGTACTTTTTTGAATAATTCTGAAGAATAAACAAAATTGGTAACAGCTTTATTATCTGTTTTAAAGATGGTCTCTTTAGTGCCTTCCCATTCTTTTAAGCCATCTTTTAGGAATAATATTTTCTCGCCAATTTCCATAACAGAGTTCATATCGTGCGTGTTGATAACTGTGGTAATATTGAATTCATCCGTTATTTCCTGAATCAAATTATCTATCACCATTGCTGTTTTAGGGTCTAGACCAGAGTTAGGTTCATCACAAAATAAATACTTTGGGTTGTTTACAATAGCTCTGGCAATTGCTACACGTTTTTGCATACCACCTGAAGCTTCACTTGGCATTTTATTGTGTGCGTCAGAAAGGTTCACACGGTTTAAAACCACATCAGCTCTGTCTTGCATTTCACTTTTACTTTGTTTGGTGAACATACGCAAGGGAAACATTACGTTCTCTATAATGGTCATTGAATCAAATAATGCACTGCCTTGAAAAACCATTCCCATTTCCGACCGTAAATCTGTTCTTTCATCTTGACTTAGGTCACTGAAATTTTTTCCTTCGTAAGCAATAGAACCTTTTTCAAAATCAAACAAGCCGAGTAGGCATTTTAGGAAAACAGTTTTACCCGAACCACTTTGTCCAATGATTAGGTTGGTTTTCCCTTTTTCAAAAGAAGTAGAAATTCCTTTTAAAATATGAGCATCACCAAAAGATTTGTGTATGTCCTTAACTTCTATCATTAGCCCAAGAGTAAACTGGTTAGTAAAAAGTTTAATAATATAATAACCACACTAGTCCAAACAAAAGAAGTTGTACTTGCTTTTCCTACTTCTAAAGCTCCACCTTTCATAAAATAGCCATAGAAAGAAGGAATAGTCGCTAATACAAATGCAAAAACCATGGTTTTTATAAAAGCATAAATCATGTGAAACACAATAAAGTCGGTCTGTACACCTTCAATATAGTTGTCGAATGTGCCATAGCCTCCATAAACACAAGCGATTAATCCACCTAAAATACCTAAAAACATCGCAATAGAGATTACAAAGGGATAAAGTGATAAGGCAATGAATTTTGGAAAAACCAAATAATTAATGGCATTTATTCCCATAACTTCTAAAGCATCAATCTGTTCTGTAACACGCATAGTGCCAATACTCGATGTAATATAAGAGCCTACTTTACCTGCCATAATAATGGAAATGAAAGTAGGGGCAAATTCTAAAACAATAGATTGTCTTGTTGCGAAACCAACTAAATATTTTGGTATTAGTGGGTTGTCTATATTCAAAGAGGTTTGTATGGCAACAACTCCACCAACAAAAAACGAGATAAAAGCAACAATACCAAGAGATCCAATTATAAGATCATCAATATCTTTTAAGACCAAAGTTTTCATAACGGACCATTTTGTAGGTTTACGAAAAATGTCTTTAACCATTATAAAATAAGTACCAATATTGTGCAGGTAAGTCATGTAAGAATTTATTAGTGCTAAATTATGAAAAATGATTAGTGAAACACTTTTTTTAAGTCCAATTTTTTTGATTCCATCTAAGATATTGTTGCCGTATTCAAATTTTTGATATTCTAAATTCTTTAAAAGTCTAATTGCTAAAGTTTGTTATAATAACAATTCCTTTAAATTATGATGTCTTAAAAATTGTATTTTTGAAATTCAGACCATAGATTTCAACAATGAAGAAAAACAACCTTATACTAACCATATTTTTATTGATGTTATTTTCTTGTTCAGCACAAGATAAAATGGCAAAAACAACCAACTCGCCTTCAGCTAACAATACAGAATCTCGACCAAAATTAGTGGTTGGTATCGTAGTGGACCAAATGCGTTACGATTATTTAACACGATTTGAAAACAAATTTGGAGATGGTGGGTTTAAACGCATGATGCACGAAGGTTTTAATTGCAAAAACAATCATTTTAATTATGTGCCAACCTATACAGGTCCTGGCCATGCTTCTATCTATACAGGTACTACACCAAAATATCACGGTATTATAGGTAATAACTGGTACGATAAATCTATAAAAGAAACGGTGTATTGCGCTGGTGATGATGCTGTGGAATCAATTGGGACTAAGGATGGTGCAGGTAAAATGTCTCCACGTCGTATGTTAACAACAACTATTGGTGATGAAAACAGATTATTTACTCAACTGCGTGGTAAAACTATTGGTGTGTCCTTAAAAGATAGAGGAGCGGTTTTACCTGCAGGTCATAGTGCAAATGCAGCGTATTGGTTTCATGGAAGAGATGAAGGAGCTTGGATTACAAGTTCGTTTTATATGGATGAATTGCCACAATGGGTAACTGATTTTAATACTTCTAAAAAAGCAGAATCTTATTTAAAAGTTTGGAACACAATACAAGATATTTCTACTTATACTGAAAGTGGAGCAGACGACAATGATTTTGAAGGTGGCTTTAGAGGAAAAGAGAAAGCAACATTTCCTTATGATTTATCTGCTTTAAAAGATGAAAACCGAGGGTTCGATATTTTAAAGGCAACACCATATGGCAACAGTTTAACTGTTGATTTTGCAATGGCTGCTCTAAAAGGTGAGCAATTAGGACAAGATAATGTAACAGATGTTTTAACCGTTAGTTTTTCTAGTACTGATTACGTTGGCCATAATTTTGGTGTGAATTCAAAAGAAGTTGAAGATACTTATTTACGGCTTGATAATGATTTAGAACGTTTCTTTGAGTTTTTGGATAAAACAGTTGGTAAAGGAGAATACACCGTATTTTTAACTGCAGATCATGGAGCAATTGATGTGCCAAATTATTTAAGAAGTATGCGTATTCCTGCAGGATATTTAGATAACAAAGCCACTAAAACAAGGTTTGATAAATACCTCATGAGTAGATTTAAGAATGCTGATATTGTAGAAAATGTAAGCAACAATCAAATGTTTTTAAATAGAAAACATATTGACAGTTTGGGTTTGAATATTAATGCTGTGGCAGAGCAACTGGTCAATGAATTAATTAAATACAATCGAGTAGATAAAGTGTATTCTGCACATACTATGGTAACTTCAAATTTTACAACAGGTATAGAAGAGCTGCTTCAAAATGGATTTAGCCAAAAGCGCTCTGGTGATATTCTTTTAGTACCAGATCCAGATTATATTTCTTACGGAAAAACGGGCTCTACACACGGAAGCGGATTAAATCACGACACACATGTGCCATTGTTGTTCTTTGGAAAAGGTATTAAGCACGGCGAAACTTTTGCCAAAACGGTAATTCCAGATATAGCACCAACCATTTCGGCACTCTTAGGAATTAGTTTTCCAAATAGTGCAACAGGTAAGCCATTGGGTTTTGTGTTTGATTAGAAGAATTTATTCAAAATACCTTTCCATCGCAAATTTCTAATAAACTTACCTTCTTCTGCTGAAACAAGGTATTCAGAATGATTGGATTTTGCTTTAAAATATCCTGATATATAATCTTTAAAAAGGCGAATTTTATTTTTCTTAAATGCTAATTTTAAAGCGGAAATTGAAGTTATCCAAAACCCGTAACGCATTTTGTACATCGCTTCTCCTTGAAGGTATTTTGAAGCTTTATTATACGATTTTCCGGTAGGTTTCAGGTGTTTTACATGGAGTGATTCATCTGTTAAAATCTCCCAGCCATGATATTTGGCGAGTAACTCATCAACAGTGTCCCAACCCATTGAAGCTTTTAACTGTCCTATTTGCTCAAAACAATCTTTTCTGTAAGCTTTTAAAGCACCTCTAATATGGTCTTTGTTGGTGAGGTTTTCTAAAATCCAAGTATTATTTTTTTCAATATAGCAGAAACCAGAAGTCATGCCCAAGGTTTTTTTGGATTTAAAATGAAAAGCTAATTGCTCTAAGTAATTTGGAGGGAAAATAAGGTCTGCATCAAATTTACAGATAACGTCAAAGTCATTATCTAATTCAGCTAAACCTGTATTAAAAGCATTAATGATTTTAGAACCTGGCAGGTGTTTCTCGGAAGATTTAAAATTAATTAAAGAAATCCAATTAAATTTTGAAACGTATTCTTCAACGATTTTTTGTGTGAGATCTGTTGAATTGTCATTAACCACAACAATTTTTTTGGGAATCAAAGTCTGTTCCGAAAGAGATTTTAAAGTTTTGCCAATAAAATCTTCTTCGTTGTGAGCTGGTATTATGATGTAGAAATCCATTAGCACCAAAACTAAACAAACTGATCTTAAATTTATTATTTAAGAATTTATTTTACGTTCTGCATAAACAATATAATATCTTGGAGTAAACCGCCTCAATATAGGTCGTATTCCAATTTTATGAACTGGGTTGGTCCACTTTTGTTTATCTTTAATTATCCATCCTGTTTTTTCCAAAAGCCAATCAAGTTGCCAATCTTCAAATTCGTGGTAGTGCCTATCTCGTATATCAATTTTACTTCTATATGCAGAAGCGAACCATAGTTTAAGAGGAACGCTAATTAAAAGCTTTTCTGCTTTTATGGATTTTAAAACTTCATAGGGTGAAAGAAGATGCTCAAATATTTCAAAAGCAGTAACAACTTTTGCTGAAGAATTTTCAATTGCAGTTCTATCCTCATCTAAATCTTCACCAAAGGTATTTTCGACGGAATAACCTTCTGAAATCATAATCTCCGAAAATGGATTTTTGACTCCCAAATCTAGAATAGATTCGGATTTGTCAATGTGTTTTGTTAAAAATTGAAGGGTATATTTAAACCGTTTGTTTGGATATGTTTTTTCGTACATATTCATTTCTCGAGATACCGAGAGTACTTATATTAATATTTATAGACAAGCGCATTAATATTCATCCCAGCACCAACACTAGCAAAAAGAATAATATCACCTTTGTTTATTTCTTGATTTTCTAGTTGTCCTTTTAAAATCATATCATATAAAGTTGGTACAGTTGCTACGCTTGAATTACCAAGATGATTAATGGTCATTGGCATAATACCTTCTGGCATTTCCTTATTATGTAACTTATAAAAACGTTTCACTATGGCTTCATCCATTTTTTCATTTGCCTGATGAATAAGTATTTTCTTGACATCGTTAATTGAAACACCAGCTTTTTCAATTGTTGATTTTAAAGCCATCGGGACATTGGTTAATGCAAATTCATAGATTTTACGACCGTACATTTTAATGTATCTGCGCTTATCATTAATATCTGGATGATTGGTTTCCCCAAAATAAATAAAATGTGCTTCATCTAACGCAAAAGTTGCTGTTTCATGAGCTAAAATTCCACCGTCTTCATCACTTTTTTCTACAATCACCGCTCCTGCACCATCACTGTAAATCATAGAATCTCTGTCATGCTTATCAACTACACGAGATAAAGTTTCAGAACCAATAACCAAACAACGCTTGGCAATGCCAGAAGCTATGAATGCATTAGCTTGTATAATTCCTTCTATCCATCCTGGGCAACCAAAAAGCAAATCGTAACCTACACATTTTGGGTTTTCAATTTTCAACAGATGCTTAACACGAGATGCTATGCTTGGCACAGCGTCACTTTGGTCAGTGTCGTGCTTTATGTCTCCATAATTGTGGGCAACAATTATATAGTCTAAACTTTCTTTATCAATTTTTGCATCTTCAATGGCTTTTTCAGCAGCAAAAAATGCAATGTCAGAATTGGTGAATTCATTTTTAATATAACGTCGTTCTTGGATGCCTGTTATAGCTTTAAACTTTTCTACAATAACCTCATTAGGGCTGTTTATTGAAGAGCCATCTGCATTTAAGAACTCGTGGTTATAAAAGTTCTCGTTTTTTTCAACATTACTTGGTATATAACTTCCCGTTCCTGTGATTCTTACACCCATAGTTGTTTTTTTCAATTTCAGTAATACTAAACTAGTTAATTATAATGTGTTTTTATTTAATTTAAAGTTTAAAAGACTCATTTTTTTTAAATTCCGAAAAATTTCTTCCAAAACTCAATAAATCATAAAAAAAGCACTCTTTTTGAGTACTTTTTTTGAATTATTAATGATAATAGTTATGCTTCAATGTAATCCTCAATTGGTGCACAGCTACAAATGAGATTTCTATCTCCATAAGCTTCATCAACACGTCTTACGGTTGGCCAAAACTTATTTTCCTTTACATAGTCTAATGGAAATGCAGCTGTTTCTCGTGAATATGGAAACACCCATTCATCAGATGTGAGCATTGTCATAGTATGTGGTGCATTTTTTAGCACGTTATTTGGTTCGTCTTTATCTGTGTTATCGATTTCTTTTTTTATAGAAATCATGGCATCACAAAAACGATCCATTTCTGCTTTACTCTCGCTTTCGGTAGGTTCTATCATCATGGTACCAGCTACTGGAAAAGATACTGTTGGCGCATGAAAACCGTAGTCTATTAAACGTTTTGCTATATCTGTGACTTCAATACCATTAGCTTTAAAATCCCTGCAATCAATAATCATCTCATGGGCAGCACGTCCATTTTCGCCTGTATAAAGTGTTTTGTAATGACCTTCTAAGCGCTCTTTAATATAATTGGCATTTAAAATAGCAATTTCTGTTGCGCTTTTCAATCCTTTAGCTCCTAACATAGTAATATAGCCGTATGAAATGATACAAGCTAATGAAGAGCCAAAGGGTGCTCCAGAAATAGCTGTAATAGCTTGGTGTCCTCCGGTTTTAATAATTGGATTTCCTGGTAAAAAAGGAACTAATTGTTCGGCAACACAAATTGGGCCAACACCAGGACCACCACCTCCATGAGGAATCGCAAAGGTTTTATGTAAATTTAAGTGACAAACATCTGCACCAATACTTCCTGGATTGGTTAAGCCTACTTGTGCATTCATGTTGGCTCCGTCCATATACACTTGACCTCCATTGTCATGGATTATTTTTGTGATTTCTTTGATTTCAGACTCATAAACACCATGTGTAGAAGGGTAGGTGACCATTAATGCAGATAAGTTGTCTTTATGTAATTCTGCTTTTTCTCTTAAATCATTCACATCTATATTGCCATCATCAGAAGCTTTGGTAACAATAACTTTCATGCCAGCCATTACAGCACTTGCAGGATTTGTGCCATGTGCTGATGAAGGTATCAAACAAATATTTCGATGGTGATCTCCACGAGATTCGTGGTAAGCTTTTATAACCATAAGACCAGCAAATTCACCTTGAGCGCCAGAGTTAGGCTGTAATGAAGTCGCTGAAAATCCAGTGATTTCTGTCAATTGGTTTTCTAACGCATTGAGAACTAAGGTATAACCTTTAGCCTGTTGCTTTGGAGCAAAAGGGTGCATATTTCCCCAACTTCTCCAACTCAATGGCAACATTTCTGAGGCTGCATTTAATTTCATTGTGCAAGATCCAAGAGAAATCATGGATTGATTCAAGGCCAAGTCCTTACGCTCTAAACGCTTAATGTAGCGCATCAATTCAGTTTCAGAGTGATAGGAATTAAATACCTCAAAGGATAAAAAATCAGTTTGTCTCTTAAGATTTTCTGGTATATGATTTGATTCTGAAAGTGTTGTGATTTTGTCTGTTGAACTCTCTGTGACAGTTTCAAAAATTGAAATGATTTCGTTCAAATCTGAAATTGTAGTACTTTCATTTAAAGCTATAGTAACTGTGTTTGTATCAGGATAATGAAAGTTAACTTCATTTTTCTCTGCTTCAAACTTTACATTAACCGCATCTGCTTTTATTTGCAACGTATCAAAATAGTGTGAATTGGTTTGCTCTAAGCCTAAATCTTCTAAGGCGTTTGCTAAGGCCGATGTCATATTTTTGACTCTATCTGCAATAAAAGTAAGACCTTTTGGGCCATGATAAACAGCATACATGCCTGCCATTACTGCCAGTAGAACTTGCGCTGTGCAGATATTTGAAGTTGCTTTGTCTCGTTTTATATGTTGCTCGCGTGTTTGCAGTGCCATACGTAAGGCTCTATTACCATCTGTGTCCTTTGTGACACCAATAATACGACCGGGAACATGACGCTTGTAAGCTTCTTTAGTTGCAAAATAGGCTGCATGTGGTCCACCATATCCCATTGGTATACCAAAACGTTGTGTCGTGCCAACTACAACATCTGCACCAAATTTACCTGGAGCTTCTAGCTTTACTAAGCTTAAAATATCTGCGGCAATTGCAACTTTTATATTTGATGCATTTGCTTTTTCTATAAACGATTGAATATCGGTTATCTGTCCGTTTTTACCAGGATATTGCAATAGCGCACCAAAAAAGTCTTCTGAAAGATTAAAATCAGCTTCGTTACCAATAACCAACTCAATGTCAAGTGGGTTTGCTCTAGTTTCTAAAAGGTCAATGGTTTGTGGTAAAACTAAATCTGAAACAAAAAACTTATTGATATTGGCTTTCTTTTGCTTTCGATCTCTAATTGCATATAGTAAGCCCATGGCTTCAGCTGCAGCTGTACTCTCGTCCAAAAGTGATGCGTTTGCGATCTCCATACCTGTTAAATCAATAACCATGGTCTGAAAATTCAATAAAGCCTCTAAACGTCCCTGTGCAATTTCTGCCTGATATGGCGTATATGCAGTATACCAACCTGGGTTTTCTAAAATATTACGTTGAATTACAGCAGGCATATTGCAAGGGTGATATCCTAAACCAATATAAGATTTGAAAACTTGATTTTGTTCAGAGAGTTTATATATATGTGTTAAATACTCTTGCTCACTTATTGCAGGATCTAAATCTAAATCTTTTTTAAGACGAATGTCAGTAGGTACAGTTTCTGAAATCAACTGTTCAATACTGGTAACGCCAATTGTATTTAGCATTTCCTTTTGTTCTTGTGGGCTTGGCCCAATATGTCTTAGTGCAAAAGAGTTTGTATCCATTAAAAATAGTGTTTATTTAGTTTTGCAAAAGTACGGAATAGGAGGGTTTTTTTAGTTAAGGTTTACTAAAGTTTTTAACCGAAAACACGGGTTATTAACACATTGATTACTTTTGTAAAGTGAAAATGTTACAGCGATTATTCAATTTTTACCTAAACAGTAGCATACATGTGGCGTTGGCAGCATTTGCCTTGACATGGGTAACACTTGTTCAGTTCAATTTAGAATACGATGAAAACAGTCTTTGTTTTGTGTTTTTTGCTTCAATTACAGCCTATAATTTTGTGAAATATTTTGGTGTTGCGAAATTTCATCACAGACGCTTGGCGACGTGGTTAAAGGTAATTCAGGTATTTTCCCTCTTTGCATTTTTTGCGATGTGCTATTATCTTATTCAATTAGAACAAAATACTTTGATTCTTATTTCGGTATTGGCTGTCATTACTTTTTTATATGCCATCCCCTTAATCCCTAAACATTTTCTGTTAGACGAACAAAAAAACCTGCGTGAGATAGGTGGTTTAAAAGTTTATGTAATCGCTTTTGTCTGGACATTTACAACCGTTTTTTTACCACTTATAAATAATGATTTGCCTTTAACAGCAGATGTTGTAATAACAGGTTTACAACGTTTTATTTTTGTACTTGTTTTAATGTTGCCTTTTGAAATTGGCGATATGAAATATGATAGTATTAAGCTGGCGACCATACCTCAAAAAATAGGAGTAAAGCGATCTAAAGTTATAGGTGCTTTACTGTTGATGGTTTTTGTTTTGTTGGAATTTTTTAAGGAAGAATTGACGGAAACAATGTTAATTTCAAATCTGATTATAACCTTTGTAACCTTATTGTGTCTTGTATTTTCAAAAAAGAAACAATCTAGATATTATAGTGCATTTTGGGTTGAAGGCATACCGATACTTTGGCTCTTGCTAATGTTGGTACTTGGCTAACTCTTGTTCAAATGCGTTTTGGAGATTTTGCTTTTCGGTTTGGTTTAGGCAATTGACTTCCGCCTTTTTCATAGCTTGGGTCAATTTATTGTTTTTACTTGAATAAGATCGTGTTACTCGGCACCATGCTAATCTAAGGCCTAATTTAATACGCTCCCATCCCGAAGCTTCATCGTATTGCCTTTTATCGCAAATATGTTTTGCTTCTTCGCAACTAATAAATAAAAAACTTTTCTTCATTTTATATGTTCCTTAAAACAGTATGTGTTTTATTATTTTAACCAATTTTTTTCCATGCACTCAGCCAATGTGGTACGTGCTCTGTGTATAATTACCCATAGGTTAGACGCAGTAATATTCAATTCATTACAGATTGCTTTGGTTTCATATCCCAAAATGGTTTTCATCTTAAACACTTGAGCTTGTTTGTTTGGTAATTTAGATAAACACTCATAAATTTGATTGCCTAACTCGGTGTTTTCCATACTGTCTTGAGCAGTCATATCTGAAGAATCTGCAATTTGTTCTTCTAACCAATCACCATCGTTTTCGTCACCAGAATTATAACTCATTCTAACTTCTGCTTTACCTTTTTTAGAATTGATTTTACGGTAGTGGTCTATTATTTTTCGTTTTAAAATAGAAACCAACCATGTGCGCTCACTAGCTTTACCTTTAAAATTAGACATGGACTTTAATCCTGCCAAAAAAGTTTCGGACACTAAGTCTTGTGCTATTTCTCGACTACTTACGCGAGTTATGGTGTAATTGAAAAGGTAATCGGAATAGAGCTTAATCCAATTATTTGGTTCTATTTTATGGTTAGCCATTTATATTATCATTGCTTTTTCAAAAGTAATTAAAAAATAAATTAGATTATTTGTTTTCAGCGTTTCTCAATTAAACCAGCACGTCTAAGCAATGCATCTGGCTGAGGCTCTTTTCCTCTAAATTTTTTGTATAAAACCATTGGGTTTTCTGTTCCACCTTGCGATAAAACAAAAGTCTTAAACTTATCTGCTACCGTTTTGTTGAAAATACCTTCTTCTTTAAAATACTCAAAAGCATCGGCATCTAAAACTTCAGCCCATTTGTAACTGTAGTAACCAGAAGAATAGCCACCTTGGAAAATATGGGCAAAAGAGGTGCTCATACAATTATCTTTAACATCGGGATATATTTTAGTGCCGCTAAATGCTTCAGCTTCGTGAGCTTTTACATCCTCTATTGTTGACGGATCAACGCCGTGCCAAGACATATCTAAAAGTCCAAAACTTAATTGACGTAGAGTTTGCATACCTTCATGGAACGTAGCTGAGGCTTTTATTTTTTCAATTAACTCCATCGGAATGACCTCTTCCGTTTCATAATGTGTGGCAAATAATTCCAACGTTTCTTTTTCATAGCACCAATTTTCTAAAACTTGACTTGGCAATTCTACAAAATCCCAATATACACTAGTGCCAGATAAACTTGGATATGTAGTATTGGCCAACATGCCATGAAGCGCATGTCCAAACTCATGAAACAACGTTGTTACTTCATTAAATGTTAGCAGAGAGGGTTTGCTTTTAGTGGGTTTTGTAAAATTACAGACTATAGAGATGTGAGGTCTTTCGTTCTTACCATCTTTAATCATCTGTGGTTTGTAAGAGGTCATCCAGGCTCCATTTCTTTTACCAGATCTCGGAAAAAAATCTGCGTAGAATATTGATACTAATTGGCCTTCGCTATCTGTAACTCTGTACGTGAGCACTTCCTCATGATATTTATCAATGGTATCAATTTCCTCAAATTGTAACCCAAATAGTTTGTTGGCAACGATGAATGCTCCATTGATAACGTTTTCTAATTTGAAATATGGTTTTAGTTTTTCATCATCTAAATCGAATAATTTTTGTTTCAATTTTTCAGAATAGTATGCTGAATCCCATTTTTGAAGCTGATCGATACCATCTAAATCTTTTGCGAATTTTTCGAGTTTTTTAAATTCATCTTTGGCAGCTGGTTTGGCTTTTTCCAAGAGTTCGTTTAAGAAAGAGTTAACTTTATTGGGTGTTTCTGCCATACGCTCTTCTAATACAAAATGCGCATGCGTTTTATAGCCTAAAAGTTGGGCACGTTTATAGCGTAAATTAGCTATTTTAAGGACTATGTCTTGGTTGTCTAAATTGTCGTTGTTAAATCCTTTACTGCCAAAAGCTTTTGAAAGTTGCTCACGTAACGCTCTATTGTCTGCGTATGTCATAAACGGAATGTAACTTGGGTAATCTAAAGTAATTAACCAGCCTTCTTTATTTTTGCTTTCTGCCAATTGTTTTGCAGCCTCTTTTGCTCCTTCAGGTAGTCCTGAGAGGTCTTTTTCTTCTGTAAGGTGCATTTCAAATTTATTGGTTTCGGCAAGAACGTGTTCTCCGAACTTTAACTTTAATTGGCTTAATTCTTTATCTATAGCACGGAGATTTTGCTTTTTATCTTCAGCTAAATTGGCGCCATTTCTAGAAAAACTCTTATATTTTTTGTCCAATAACGTTTTTTGTTCTGTTGATAAATTTAAGTTGTCTTTTGAATCGTAAACAGTTTTTACACGCTCAAACAAACCTTCGTTTAAAGTAATGTCGTTGCTGAATTCTGAGAGTAGCGGAGAAACTTCTTGAGCTATTTTCTGAATTTCTTCATTTGTCTCTGCGGAATTTAAATTGAAAAATATACTCGATATTCTGTCTAATTCTTCACCAGAATAGTCTAATGCTTCGATAGTGTTTGAAAAACTTGGTGCTTCAGGGTTATCCACTATAGTGTCAATTTCTGACTTAGCTTTTTCGATACCTGCCTTAAATGCGGGTAAATAATCTTCTGTATTTATTTTTGAAAAAGGTGCTGTATTATATTTAGTTGTATAAACTGTATTTAGAATATTCATTTTTATGTTATTTTTCTTACTAATTTATTGGTAATCTGAAATTTAACGAAATTTAAGAGTGTAAAGTTACGATTGATATTTACCTTTGCAATATCTTTATAGCATAGAACTTAATGCGTAAAGGGTTGATTAATAGCTAAGAGCCTTAACGAGAGTTGAGGCTTTTTTTAGAGGTCTTTGGCTGAGTTTATAACCTTTGCTTTTAAGCCTTCCTTATAAACTATTATTTTGTCTAAAACACATTGGTCTGAGCTGCCTAAAATTTGTGCTGCCAATATGCCTGCATTTTTGGCTCCGTTTAAAGCTACAGTTGCCACAGGAACTCCGCCTGGCATCTGTAAAATAGATAGGACAGAATCCCAACCATCAATAGAATTACTGCTTTTAACAGGGACTCCGATTACAGGTAAAGGAGAAAGAGATGCAACCATGCCTGGTAGATGAGCGGCTCCACCAGCACCAGCAATAATTACTTTTATACCTCTAGTATGGGCATTTTTACTAAAATCGAACAGTTTTTCTGGCGTACGATGTGCAGAAACAATATCAACTTCAACCTCAATATCAAATCCTTTTAATATGTTAATGGCGTCTTGCATTACTGGCAAATCGCTTTTGCTTCCCATTATAACGGCTACTTTGCTCATGTTTATTCGCTTATTACTTCTATTTTTTGTTTCACTTTTTCTGCAATTGCACGTGCTTTTTCTAAATCTTTATTTACAATTGTTACATGTCCCATTTTACGAAATGGCCTTGTCTGTTTTTTGCCATAAATGTGAGGTATTACACCTTCCATAGCCATAATGTCTTCAATATTTTTATATAATACATTTCCTGTATGGTTTTCCGCACCAACTAAATTCACCATAACTCCAGCAACTTTACTTTCTGTATTGCCAAGTGGCAGACCCAAAACTGCTCTAAGATGCTGTTCAAATTGAGAAGTGTAGCTGGCCTCTATACTGTAATGACCAGAGTTGTGAGGTCTTGGTGCTACTTCATTGATTAAAATTTCATCTTCTTTAGTTTGAAACATTTCAACAGCCAATAAGCCAACATGTTTAAAAGCATCAGCAACCTGTAAAGCTACTTTTTCTGCTTTTTTTGCAATAACATCAGGAATTCTTGCTGGGCAAATTACATATTCAACTTGGTTAGCCTCAGGATGAAATTCCATTTCAACAACAGGATAGGTTTTAACTTGTCCTTTTTCATTTCTGGCAACAATGACTGCAAGCTCATTTTTAAACGGAATAAGATTTTCTGCAATACATTCTACATTTGGTAAGCCAGATAAATCCTTTGAGGACTTTATCATTTTAACTCCTGTACCGTCATAACCAAATCGCGCACTTTTCCACACAAAAGGATAGCTTAACTCTCCATGTTTTATTGCTTCGTTAATTTTAGACGTGTAGTCAAAACGAGAAAAATCTGCTGTTGGAATTTTATGTTCTTTGTAAAATAACTTCTGTGTACCTTTATTCTGTATAGTTCGTAGGGTTTTTGAAGAAGGGAATACTTTTATGCCTTTACCTTCAAGCGTTTCTAAAGCGTCAACGTTAACGTTTTCAATTTCAATGGTTAACACGTCAACTTTTTTTCCGAAGCTAACCACTGTATCATAATCCAATAAATCACCAATAGTAAATTCATTACAGGCCAAACGCGACGGAGCTTCTTCACTTGGATCTAAAACACATGTGTAAATATCAAATTTACGAGTGTTGTACAATATCATTTTGCCGAGTTGGCCACCTCCTAAAATACCGAGTTTAAAATTGGAAGAGAAATAGTTCATATTCTGTCTCTTATACACATCTGACGCTGCCGACGACTCCTTACGTGTAGATC
>CAJXVG010000043.1 GCA_913061495.1 uncultured Winogradskyella sp. | reverse complement strand
TTAAAAAAGAAGTCGTACCACATATTGATAAATGGGAAGAAACAGGTCATATAGAGCGTTTCATCTGGAAGAAATTTGGCGATATGGGCTACTTCGGATTAGCATATCCTGAAAAATATGGTGGACTAGACCTAGATTTGTTTTATACTGTTATTCTACTCGAAGAACTTCAACGTATCAACTCAGGTGGTTTTGCAGCAGCCATTTGGGCACATGCGTATTTGGCAATGACACACCTTAATAAGGAGGGAGACGATGAGATTAAAGAAAATTATTTAGCTCCAAGTATTGCAGGAGATAAAATAGGCTGTCTTTGTATTACAGAACCTTTTGGAGGAAGTGATGTTGCAGGTATGCGTAGTACTGCTGTAAAAAAGGGAGATAAATATATTATTAATGGTTCTAAAACTTTTATAACAAACGGAGTTTATAGCGATTACTTGGTAGTTGCTGCTAAAACAAATCCTGAATTGGGGAATAAAGGCATTAGTATATTTGTAATGGACAGAGATACACCAGGAATTTCTGCAACCAAACTCGATAAATTAGGTTGGAGAGCTTCAGATACAGGTGAAATTGCCTTTGATAATGTTGAGATTCCCGCTTCAAATTTAATGGGAGAAGAAAATCAAGGTTTTCCTTACATTATGCAACACTTTTCCTTAGAACGTTTGATAATGGGAGTTAATTCACATGCAAGAGCTGAGTTTGCCTTAGAATATGCAAAACAATATATGAGCGAACGTACAGCGTTTGGAAGAACCATAGATAAATTTCAAGCTTTGAGGCATTCATTTGCAGATTGCGAAACACAAATGGAGATCTGTAAGCAATTCAATTATTACGTGGCAAAACGATTAGACATGGGAGATTATGTGGTAAAGGAAGCAACGATGTCTAAGTTACAGTCCACTAAAATGGCAGATGACGTTATTTACCAATGCCTTCAATTTTTAGGAGGTTATGGTTACATGGAAGAGTATCCGTTGGCACGTATGGCGCGAGATAGTCGTCTTGGTCCTATTGGTGGAGGAACATCAGAAATTTTACGTGAAATTATCGCTAAAATGGTTATAGACAACAAAGATTATAAACCAGCGACCTAATTTACTGAATTATCTTTTAGCGAAAATTATTTTTAATTTTGCTAAATGGTTTTGGACAACAAAGACTACAAGACGGTAACTTAATAAAAAGTAAACGATGAAAACTAGCCCCAAAAATTATTTACTATTATTAGCATTGTGCACTGTTTTTTTTGGTTTTTCACAAATTGAAGTGAAAAACAAAATAGTAGATTTTACATCTTTACTTCCGTTAGAAAATGCTAGTATTTATGTTCAAAATACAACGATAGGTACGGTCAGTAATTCTGATGGTAAGTTTGTATTATTGGTGCCACAGGAATTTGAAAGTGATACTTTGGTAATCTCATCAATTGGCTTCAAAACCTATAAAGTTGCAGTTGCTGACTTTGATAATTCCATGGATATTTTTCTCGAAGAAGATATTGCATCCTTGGATGAAGTTGTGGTTGTTGCAGAAATAAGACCAAAAACAGGAAATGATATTGTGCTAAGAGCCATTGAAAGATTACCTGTTAACTTACCAGATTCTTCATACATCCAAAAAGGATTTTTAAGGCACAAGGAACGAAATAATATAGAATTTAAATGGCTCATTGAAAGTGCCATTACGGTTTATGATTCTGGTTATGCAGCAAATTCAGACGAATATTTGAAGGTTAATGTAGATCAAGTTCGCAAGAGTTATGATTTGCGAGATGTAGATAGTGTTTTTAGTTATGTTGCCTATAGTAATCGCAATAGAGGACGACGTTCTAGATTAAAAATGGAAGATGTTAACCGAAGAGACATTTCAACTGCTCAGCTTGAAAAAGCTATAAAATGGAATGATACACGGATCAATGGGCTGCAAAATATTTTTCAAGGGAAACTTAACTTATTAAGAAATTCTAATGATGCGCAGGCTTTATTTGGTGAGAATATTTTAGAAAAGCACCAATTTAAATTAGATACTATCCTAGTGGATAACGGTAGAAAAATCTACAAAATAAAAATTGATAAAAGTGCAGATTTTGTTGGCTTACAAACCAAGGGCGTTTTTAATGAAGGCTACGAAGCAGAAGGTTGGCTTTATATTTATTACGATAATTATGCCATTAAGCGCATAGAGTATGATTTGGTAGCGGCTTCAAAAGCCCAAAAAGTAAGAAGCAAGCGTTTGTTTGGTACACAGGTAAATCATAAACTCGTCATTACTTATATGGAGTATGAAGATAAAATGTATCCAAATTATATTTATTATGAAACGCCTAAACTCGTTAACGTTGGTTTAAAGACAAATGAAAAAATAAGCGAAAAAGAGAGAGAGCGTTATAATAAACAAGAGAGATATTACTTCACAGTACAAGAGATTTTGTTTTCTGAAGTCATTCTAGATAAAGAAAAAATACAAACGGCACTTCTAGGTGAGTGGGATATGGATATTTTTTCACCAAAACCGTACAACAAAGAATTTTGGAGAAACTACAACGTATTGTTAGAAAGTGAAGAGGACGAAAAACTGATTCAGGATTTAAGTCAACGAGCTTCATTATACAAAGACTAAGTTTTCAACGAAGTTTAAATGCTTATCTTTAATTAATGAGATAAAGCTATGAGTCTAAAAGCATTTTCAGATTATTTATTACTCGAAAAAAAATACTCCAAACATACTGTGTTGGCTTATAACACAGATCTAGAGATGTTTCAGGAGTTTTTAGATGAAGAACATAATTCTGAAGACATTTCTAATATAGGGTATTCCGAAATCAGACAGTGGATTGTTGAATTGGTCAATAGCGGTATTTCTAACCGAACCATAAACAGGAAGATTTCTTCGCTCAATTCCTATTTTAAATTTTTAATGAAAATAGATAAAGTTAAAGTCAACCCCTTAAAAAAGCATAGAGCGCTTAAAATGGGTAAAACAGTTCAATTACCGTTTTCAGAACAAGAATTAAAAGATGTTTTGGAAAATGCTATTGAAGTCAATGATTTTGAAACAGCAAGAAACCAACTTATCATAGAATTGTTTTATGGCACAGGCATAAGAAGAATAGAATTAGTAAATATTAAGATTTCTGACATAGATTTTAGCAAAAAACAGTTGAAAGTATTAGGTAAACGTAATAAAGAACGACTTGTGCCTTTGCTAGATTCAATTATGTATTCTTTAAAACAATATAAAAAATATAGATCTATACTTCCAGAAATTAAAGATAGTAACATGTTATTTTTAACCCCAAAAGGTCTTAAAATTTACGAAATGCTTGTTTACAGAATAATAAATAAGTATTTTAGTATGGCATCAACAAAAGCAAAATGCAGTCCTCATGTTTTAAGACATTCATTTGCGACGCATTTGTTGAATGAAGGTGCAAATTTAAATGCCGTAAAAGAGCTTCTTGGGCATACCAGTTTAGCAGCGACGCAAGTTTATACTCACAATAGTATAGCAGAACTCAAAAAAGTTTATGCTAAATCACATCCAAGGAATAAAAAATAAAACAGTATTTAAAAAGTAAAGTGTTATAAAGCACTAATCTAACCTAAAACCGATGTTATATGAAAGTGAACACCCAATCCGTAAATTTTACTGCAGACGGAAAGTTAATCGACTTCATCCAAAGAAGAATGGATAAATTAGATATGTTTTATGATAAGATTATCCAATCCGATGTTTATTTAAAAGTCGAGAACACAAGCGATAAAGCCAATAAAATTTTTGAAGCAAGAGTAAGTGTACCTGGTGATAGTTTTGTAGTAAAAAAACAATGTAAATCGTTTGAAGAAGGCACTGACGTGGCCATTGCATCATTAGAAAGACAGATTAAAAAGCGAAAAGAAAAATTAAGAGCGCATAACTAGAATTTTTTTTCAAAAATGTTTTGAATAAAAAAATAAAAGCTTACATTTGCAGTCCGTTAGAAATAGCGGACTTTTTTATGGTTAGTTTTTGAGCGTAAAAAAGTAAGAAAAGCCGATGTAGCTCAGCTGGCTAGAGCAGCTGATTTGTAATCAGCAGGTCGTGGGTTCGAGTCCCTCCATCGGCTCTTTTTGAAGCTCTGTTTTGTAAAATGAATTAAGGGTTTTAAAATTGAAATTTTGAATTAAGTTTTGGGGAGATACTCAAGCGGCCAACGAGGGCAGACTGTAAATCTGCTGACTACGTCTTCGCAGGTTCGAATCCTGCTCTCCCCACAAAATTTTTAAAACAAACTGTCTCTAGAAATTAGTTTGTATGCGGCAGTGTTTTAAAAATTTATTGTGAAGGTGTTATCTTCACGGAGTACTGAGCAAAGCGAAGTAATCCATTTGAAATATTGAATACCTTTCAAGACAAAATAGTTTTGATAAATGCGGGAGTAGCTCAGTTGGTAGAGCGTCAGCCTTCCAAGCTGAATGTCGCCGGTTCGAACCCGGTCTCCCGCTCTAAAATTTACGGGTTACGAAGTGCGATTTGCGAATCGTAAATCATAAATCGGCAATCGTAAATGATAAGCCGGTGTAGCTCAGGGGTAGAGCGTTTCCTTGGTAAGGAAGAGGTCACGAGTTCAAATCTCGTCATTGGCTCTTTTTCTAAGACAATTTAGAATTAACAATTGAACACTAATATTAAAGATTAAATAAATTAAACATGGCAAAGGCAACTTTCGATCGTTCAAAACCACACTTAAACATTGGTACTATTGGACACGTAGATCACGGTAAAACAACTTTAACTGCTGCTATTACTAAAGTATTAGCTGATGCAGGTTTATCTGAAGCAAGATCATTTGATCAAATTGATAATGCACCAGAAGAGAAAGAAAGAGGTATAACAATTAATACGTCTCACGTAGAATACGCAACTGCTAATCGTCACTACGCTCACGTTGACTGTCCAGGTCACGCGGATTACGTAAAGAACATGGTTACAGGTGCTGCTCAAATGGATGGTGCTATCTTAGTAGTTGCTGCAACAGATGGTCCTATGCCACAAACACGTGAGCACATCTTACTTGGTCGTCAGGTAGGTATTCCTCGTATCGTTGTATTCATGAATAAAGTGGATATGGTTGATGATGAAGAATTGTTAGAATTAGTAGAAATGGAAATCAGAGATTTATTGTCATTTTACGAGTATGATGGTGATAATGGTCCTGTAGTAGCAGGTTCTGCTTTAGGTGCACTGAATGGTGAGCAAAAGTGGGTTGATACTGTAATGGAATTAATGGCACAAGTTGATGCTTGGATTGAAGAGCCTTTAAGAGAAGTTGATAAAGATTTCTTAATGCCAATCGAAGATGTGTTCTCAATTACTGGTCGTGGTACTGTTGCTACTGGTCGTATTGAGACAGGTATTGCTAATACAGGTGATCCAGTTGAAATCATTGGTATGGGTGCTGAGAAATTAACATCTACTATTACTGGTATCGAAATGTTCCGTCAAATTTTAGATAGAGGTGAAGCTGGTGATAACGCTGGAATCTTATTAAGAGGTATTGAGAAGTCTCAAATCTCTAGAGGTATGGTAATTACTAAGCCTGGTTCTGTAACACCACACGCTAAATTTAAAGCAGAGGTTTATATCCTTAAAAAAGAAGAAGGTGGACGTCATACTCCATTCCATAATAACTACCGTCCACAGTTTTACGTTCGTACAACTGACGTAACTGGGAACATTGCGCTTCCTGATGGAGTTGAAATGGTAATGCCTGGAGATAACTTAACTATCACTGTAGAATTAATTAACACAATTGCAATGAACGTTGGTTTACGTTTTGCAATCCGTGAAGGAGGTAGAACAGTAGGTGCTGGTCAGGTAACTGAAATTTTAGACTAAACAATACAGTTAAATAGACAGTTAAGGTGTCCCGAAATATCGGGATGCCTTGATTGTTATTTACGGGTTAACTCATCTTGGTATAAATCAGATTAAAGAGTGACACTCAAATACGGGTTTAGCTCAGTTGGTAGAGCACTGGTCTCCAAAACCAGGTGTCGTGAGTTCGAGTCTCTCAACCCGTGCAAATTAAAAATATAACAAATGGCAGGATTAGCAACATACGTAAAGGAATCGTTTGCAGAGTTAAAGAACAATGTGTCTTGGACACCTTGGCCAGAAGCTCAAAGATTAACGGTCATTGTAGCTGTGTTTTCAATTATTTTCTCATTAGCTATTTGGGGAGTAGATACTGTTTTTAGTAGAGCGGTAAAAGCTTATTTTGAATTTATAAACTAACAAATACACAAGTAGGAGATGTCAGATAAAAAATGGTATGTTGTTAGAGCTGTAAGTGGTCAGGAAAATAAAATTAAAACTTATATTGAAAATGAAATTTCAAGACTAGGTTTAGATGATTATGTAGATCAAGTTCTTGTGCCGACAGAAAAAGTAATTCAGATACGTAACGGTAAAAAGATAAATAAAGAAAAAGTTTATTTCCCAGGATATATAATGGTTCAAGCTAATTTAAGTGGCGAAATACCTCATATTATCAAATCAATTACAAATGTAATTGGTTTTCTGGGTGAAACAAAAGGAGGGGATCCTGTGCCTTTAAGACAATCTGAAGTAAACAGAATGTTAGGTAAAGTAGATGAATTGTCAATTGAAGCAGATGCTAACGTTGCAATTCCATTTACCAAAGGGGAAACTGTAAAAGTAATAGATGGACCATTCAACGGATTTGATGGTACTATCGAAAAGATTAATGAAGAAAAGCGTAAGCTTGAAGTAATGGTTAAGATTTTTGGAAGAAAAACACCATTAGAGTTAAGCTATATGCAAGTAGAAAAAGTATAATAATTGTTACAATAAAGATAGCGTACTTATCTAGCTTCCAATTAGAGATAGGCGCATTAAACATTTAGAAATGGCAAAAGAAATAGACAAAGTAGTTAAGCTACAAGTTCGGGGAGGTGCTGCGAATCCATCGCCACCGGTAGGACCCGCTTTAGGTGCCGCTGGAGTTAATATCATGGAGTTCTGTAAGCAGTTTAATGCTAGAACACAAGATAGACCAGGTAAAGTATTACCTGTGGTAATTTCGGTTTTCAAAGACAAATCATTTGACTTTGTAATCAAAACTCCACCAGCAGCAGTACAATTATTAGAAGCGGCCAAAGTAAAGAAAGGATCAGGAGAACCTAACCGACGTAAAGTAGCAAAAGTAACTTGGGATCAAGTTAAAGCGATTGCTGAAGACAAAATGCAAGATTTAAATGCATTTGAAATCGGATCTGCCATGAAAATGGTAGCTGGTACAGCAAGATCGATGGGTATCACTGTTAAAGGAGGTGAAGCTCCAAACTAAATTTTACAATATGGCAAAATTAACAAAGAAGCGTAAGGAAGCGATGGCGAAAGTAGATGGAAGTAAAGTTTACTCTCTACAAGAAGCTGCTGACTTACTAAAAGAAATTACATACACTAAGTTTGATGCTTCAGTAGATTTAGCAATTAGATTAGGTGTAGATCCACGAAAAGCCAATCAAATGGTACGTGGTGTCGTTTCCTTACCACACGGTACAGGTAAAGACATGAAGGTTCTTGCATTGGTAACACCAGACAAAGAAGACGAAGCTAAAGAAGCTGGTGCTGATTATGTTGGGTTAGATGAATATTTACAGAAAATAAAAGAAGGTTGGACAGATGTTGACGTTATCGTTACAATGCCAAGTGTTATGGGTAAATTAGGACCATTAGGTAGAGTATTGGGGCCAAGAGGTCTTATGCCAAACCCTAAGACAGGAACAGTAACAATGGATATAGGCAAAGCTGTTAGCGAAGTAAAAGCTGGTAAAATTGATTTTAAAGTAGATAAAACAGGAATTGTACACGCACCAATCGGAAAAGCATCATTTACTGCTGATAAGATTGTTGGTAATGCAAAAGAGCTTTTAACTACGATAATGAAATTGAAACCAACAGCAGCTAAAGGTGTATATGTAAAAAGTATTTACATATCTAGCACTATGAGTCCAAGTATTGCAATAGACGCAAAAACATATAGTAGTTAAACTTAGAATATTATGACAAGAGAAGAAAAATCCCAAGTAATTGAAGAGTTGACTGCTCAGTTGGCAGATAATACAAATATCTATTTAACGGATATTTCTGGATTGGATGCAGCAACAACTTCAAACTTAAGAAGAGCATGTTTCAAAGCTAATATTAAGTTAGCAGTAGTAAAGAATACGCTTTTAGAGAAAGCAATGGAAGCCTCGGAAAAAGAATTCGGTGAGTTACCAACGACTTTAAAAGGAAACACATCAGTAATGTATTCTGAAACAGGAAATGCTCCAGCCAAAGTAATTAAGGAGTTCCGTAAAAAATCAGAAAAACCTTTATTAAAAGGTGCTTTCATTGAGGAATCAATTTACGTAGGCGATGAGTTATTAGATACCTTAGTTGAAATTAAGTCTAGAGAAGAACTTATCAGTGAGATTGTAGGATTATTGCAATCACCTGCTAAGAACGTTATTTCAGCACTTAAGTCAAGCGGAGGAACTATCGCAGGTATCGTAAAAACTTTATCCGAAAGAGAAGGATAATAATAATAGAACACACTAAAATTATATATTAAACACACATTATTAAAACAATAGAAAAATGGCAGATTTAAAAGATTTCGCAGAACAATTAGTTAATTTAACAGTAAAAGAAGTTAACGATTTAGCTACTATATTAAAAGATGAGTACGGTATTGAGCCGGCTGCTGCTGCTGTTGCAGTTGCTGCAGGTGGTGGTGCTGCAGGTGGCGAAGCTGCTGAAGAGCAAACTGAATTCGATGTTATCTTAAAAGCAGCAGGTGGTTCTAAGTTAGCAGTTGTTAAATTAGTAAAAGAATTAACAGGTCTTGGCTTAAAAGATGCTAAAGGTTTAGTTGATGATGCACCAAGCCCAATTAAAGAAGGTGTTGCTAAAGACGAAGCTGAAGCATTAAAAGCTCAATTAGAAGAAGCTGGAGCTGAGGTTGAGCTTAAGTAAGCTCTCTCAAACCTACAAATTATGGTTTAGGTTTATCCCGCAAAAATTGCGGGATAAGACCTAGACCCTTTTGTGTATATAAACGCTATGTACACTTTTTAGTATTTTATAATAAAAACCTCGTTCATCAATGTTAGCAAAAAAGGCTGAAAGAATAAATTTCTCTTCTATTGTAAATAGAACAGATTACCCAGACTTTTTGGATATACAAATAAAGTCCTTCCAGGATTTTTTCCAATTAGAAACAAAGTCAGAAGAAAGAGGAAATGAAGGGTTGTACAACACCTTCATGGAGAATTTCCCAATTACAGACACACGTAATCAATTTGTACTAGAATTTTTAGATTACTTCATTGATCCACCGCGATACACCATAGAAGAATGTATTGAAAGAGGATTAACTTACAGTGTGCCTCTAAAAGCAAGATTGAAATTATATTGTACGGATCCTGAGCATGAGGATTTCGAAACAATAGTTCAAGATGTGTATTTAGGTACAATACCTTACATGACACCAAGCGGTACATTCTGTATCAATGGTGCTGAACGTGTGGTAGTATCACAATTACACAGATCACCTGGTGTTTTCTTTAGCCAGTCGTTTCACGCAAATGGTACAAAATTATATTCAGCAAGAGTAATTCCTTTTAAAGGGTCTTGGATAGAATTTGCTACAGACATTAACAGTGTTATGTATGCTTACATTGATAGAAAGAAAAAACTACCAGTAACTACGCTTTTCCGTGCTATCGGATTTGAGCGTGATAAAGATATTTTAGAAATTTTTGACCTTGCAGAAGAAGTAAAAGTTTCTAAGTCTGGATTAAAGAAAGTAATCGGTCGCAAATTAGCTGCTCGTGTACTTAACACGTGGCACGAGGATTTCGTTGATGAAGATACAGGTGAGGTTGTATCTATTGAACGTAACGAAATTGTTTTAGATCGTGATACCGTTATAGACAAGGATAATATAGAAGAAATTCTTGAAGCAGAAGTAAAAACAATCCTTTTGCATAAGGAAAGTGCGCAACAAGGAGATTACGCAATTATTCACAATACATTACAGAAAGATCCAACAAACTCTGAAAAAGAAGCTGTTGAACATATCTATCGTCAATTACGTAACGCTGAGCCGCCAGATGAAGAAACAGCGCGTGGTATTATTGACAAATTATTCTTTTCTGACCAACGTTACTCTTTAGGTGAAGTAGGTCGTTATAGAATGAACAAAAAATTACAGTTAGATATCGGAATGGATAAGCAAGTGCTTACCAAAGAAGATATCATAACTATTATAAAATACTTAATTGAGTTAATTAACTCTAAAGCAGAGATTGATGATATTGATCACTTATCTAATCGTCGTGTACGTACAGTAGGTGAACAACTATCTTCTCAGTTTGGTGTTGGCTTAGCACGTATGGCACGTACTATTCGTGAACGTATGAATGTTCGTGACAACGAAGTATTTACTCCAATTGATTTAATTAATGCTAAGACTTTATCGTCTGTTATTAATTCATTCTTTGGAACAAATCAGCTATCTCAGTTTATGGATCAAACTAACCCTCTTGCAGAGATTACGCATAAGCGTCGTCTTTCAGCATTAGGACCAGGTGGTTTATCTAGAGAAAGAGCAGGTTTTGAGGTTCGTGATGTTCACTATACACATTACGGACGTTTATGTCCAATTGAAACACCAGAAGGACCAAACATTGGTTTAATTTCATCTTTATCTGTTTTTGCTAAGGTAAATTCAATGGGATTCATTGAAACACCTTATAGAAAAGTTGAAGATGGTGTTGTAGATATCAAGCAAACACCTACATATCTAAGTGCTGAAGAAGAGGAAGATATGTTAATAGCTCAAGCAACAATTGAAGTTGATGAAAACGGAAAAATTCTTCCAGAGAAAATTATTTCTCGTCAAGAAGGGGATTTTCCAGTAATAGATCCTTCAAATGTAAACTATACAGACGTTGCACCTAATCAAATTGCTTCGATTTCAGCATCTTTGATTCCTTTCTTGGAACATGATGATGCCAACCGTGCATTGATGGGATCTAACATGATGCGTCAGGCTGTACCTTTGTTACGTCCTGAAGCACCAATTGTAGGTACTGGATTAGAGCGTCAAGTAGCATCAGATTCTAGAGTATTGATAAATGCAGAAGGAGCAGGTACAGTAGAATACGTTGATGCACAGAAAATAATCATTAAGTACGAGCGTTCAGAAGAAGCCGCAATGGTTAGTTTTGATAGCGATACTAAAGAATACCCTTTAGTTAAGTTTAGAAAAACAAACCAAGGTACGTCTATCAACTTAAAGCCTATCGTAGTAAAAGGCGATAAAGTTGTAAAAGGACAAGTACTTTGTGAAGGCTATGCAACAGAAAATGGTGAATTAGCACTTGGTAGAAATATGAAAGTAGCCTTTATGCCTTGGAAAGGGTATAACTTTGAGGATGCAATTGTAATTTCGGAAAAAGTGGTTAGAGAAGATGTATTTACATCTATCCATATTGATGAATATTCATTAGAAGTTAGAGATACTAAATTAGGTAATGAAGAATTAACTAATGATATACCTAACGTTTCTGAAGAAGCAACAAAGGATTTAGATGAACATGGTATGATTCGCATTGGTGCGGAGATCAAACCAGGTGATATCTTAATTGGTAAGATTACTCCAAAAGGAGAATCAGACCCAACTCCAGAAGAAAAATTACTTAGAGCTATCTTTGGTGATAAAGCTGGTGATGTTAAAGATGCTTCATTAAAAGCTTCACCATCTCTTAATGGTGTTGTTATTGATAAAAAATTATTCGCAAGAGCAGTAAAAGATAAACGAAAAAGAGCTCAGGATAAAGAAGATATAGAAGCATTAGAGAATGCCTACGATAATCGTTTTGATGATTTACAAAGCGTTTTAATTGAAAAATTATTCGCTATCGTAAACGGTAAAACAGCTCAAGGTATTTATAACGATCTAGGTGAAGAAATAATCCCTAAAGGTAAAAAGTACACTTTAAAAATGTTGAATGCTGTAGATGATTACACGCACTTAACATCTGGTAAGTGGACTACTGATGACCATACTAACGAACTTGTAGCAGATTTAATCCATAATTATAAAATTAAGGAAAATGATCTTCAAGGTTCATTGAGACGTGAGAAGTTTACCATCTCTGTTGGTGATGAGTTACCAGCAGGTATCATTAAATTGGCTAAAGTTTATATTGCTAAAAAGCGTAAGCTTAAAGTAGGTGATAAGATGGCAGGTCGTCACGGTAACAAAGGTATTGTTGCTCGTATCGTTCGTCAAGAAGATATGCCTTTCTTAGAAGATGGAACTCCAGTAGATATCGTATTGAATCCACTTGGTGTACCTTCTCGTATGAATATCGGTCAGATTTATGAAACTGTTTTAGGATGGGCTGGTAAAGATTTAGGAAGAACATACGCTACTCCAATCTTTGATGGTGCAACTCTAGATCAGATTAACGAATACACAGATGAAGCTGGTATTCCAAGATTTGGACATACTTATCTTTATGACGGTGGAACAGGTGATCGTTTTGATCAACCAGCTACAGTTGGTGTGATCTATATGATTAAGCTTGGTCACATGATTGACGATAAAATGCACGCACGTTCAATAGGACCTTACTCATTAATTACACAACAACCATTAGGAGGTAAAGCACAGTTTGGTGGTCAGCGTTTTGGTGAAATGGAGGTTTGGGCACTTGAGGCTTATGGAGCATCAAGTACTTTACGTGAGATCTTAACTGTAAAATCAGATGACGTTATTGGTAGAGCTAAAACTTACGAAGCAATCGTTAAAGGTGAACCAATGCCAGAACCAGGACTTCCAGAATCATTCAACGTACTTATGCACGAATTGAAAGGTTTAGGATTGGATATTAGATTAGAGGAATAAAAAAATAGTAGGCAGTCATCAGTATGCAACGAACACTGTGTACTGAAGACTGAAGACTGAATACTATAAAAGAACATGGCAAGAAGACAAGATAAGAATACAATACAGAGATTTAATAAAATCTCAATTGGTTTAGCATCACCTGAATCTGTTTTGGGAGAATCACGAGGTGAGGTCTTAAAACCAGAAACTATTAATTATCGAACTCACAAACCTGAACGTGATGGTTTGTTCTGTGAGCGAATTTTTGGTCCTGTAAAGGATTTTGAATGTGCTTGTGGTAAATATAAAAGAATACGCTACAAAGGTATCGTTTGTGACCGTTGTGGTGTAGAAGTAACAGAAAAGAAAGTACGTAGAGACCGTGTAGGACACATCAATTTGGTGGTTCCTGTAGCGCATATTTGGTATTTCCGTTCGTTACCAAACAAAATAGGATACCTTCTTGGATTACCATCTAAGAAATTAGATATGATAATCTATTATGAGCGTTACGTGGTTATTCAGCCAGGTATTGCTATGAATGCAGAAGGGGAACCAGTTCAAAAAATGGATTTCTTAACGGAGGAAGAATATCTAAACATTTTAGAGTCAATTCCACAAGAAAACCAATATTTAGAAGATACAGATCCAAATAAATTTATTGCTAAGATGGGTGCAGAATGCCTTATCGATTTATTAGCGAGAATTGATTTAGATCAATTATCATACGATTTAAGACATAAAGCAAATAACGAAACCTCTAAACAACGTAAAACCGAAGCATTAAAGCGTCTACAAGTTGTTGAAGCATTCAGAGATTCTAATGAAAACAGGGAAAACAGACCAGAATGGATGATCATGAAGGCTGTACCTGTAATTCCACCAGAATTAAGACCTTTAGTTCCTTTAGATGGTGGTCGTTTTGCAACTTCAGATTTAAATGATTTATACCGTCGTGTAATTATCCGTAACAACCGTCTTAAAAGATTGGTTGAGATAAAAGCACCAGAAGTTATTTTACGTAATGAGAAACGTATGTTGCAAGAATCAGTAGATTCATTATTTGACAACACACGTAAATCTTCTGCTGTAAAAACAGATTCTAACAGACCGTTAAAATCATTATCAGATTCACTTAAAGGTAAGCAAGGACGTTTCCGTCAAAACTTATTGGGTAAGCGTGTTGATTATTCTGCACGTTCTGTAATTGTTGTTGGACCAGAATTAAAGTTATTTGAATGTGGATTGCCAAAAGATATGGCAGCAGAGCTTTACAAGCCATTTGTTATCAGAAAACTGATTGAAAGAGGAATTGTTAAAACTGTAAAATCTGCAAAGAAAATTATAGATAGAAAAGAGCCAGTTGTTTGGGATATCTTAGAAAACGTTCTTAAAGGACATCCAGTATTACTAAACCGTGCTCCTACATTACACAGACTTGGTATACAAGCTTTCCAGCCAAAACTTATTGAAGGTAAAGCAATTCAGTTACACCCATTGGTGTGTACTGCCTTTAATGCCGATTTCGATGGTGATCAAATGGCTGTGCATTTACCATTAGGACCTGAAGCAATTTTAGAAGCACAATTATTAATGTTGGCTTCTCATAATATTTTGAATCCAGCAAACGGTTCACCAGTTACTGTACCTTCTCAGGATATGGTTCTTGGATTATATTATATGACTAAGTTGCGTAAAACAGACAAAGACTACACTGTTAAAGGTGAAAACTTAACGTTCTATTCTCCAGAAGAAGTAACTATCGCTTATAATGAGAAGATGGTTGACCTTAATGCTGGTATCAAAGTAAGAACGAAAGACTTTAATGAAGAAGGTGAGTTAACAACTCAAATTATTGAAACTACTGTAGGTCGTGTGCTTTTTAACGAAAAAGTACCTGAAGCAGCAGGTTACATCAATGATATCTTAACTAAGAAATCACTTAGAGATATCATTGGTAATATCCTTAAAGTAACGAGTGTACCAGAAACGGCTGAATTCCTTGATGAGATTAAAACATTAGGATACAAGTTTGCATTCCAAGGTGGATTATCATTTAGTTTAGGTGATATAATTATCCCACAAGAAAAGCATACTATGATTGCTTCTGCCAACAAACAGGTAGATGGTATTATGGGTAACTATAATATGGGACTTATTACCAATAACGAACGTTATAATCAGGTTATTGATATTTGGACTTCAACGAATGCTGAATTGACAGAATTATCAATGAAGCGTATTCGCGAAGATCAACAAGGATTTAACTCGGTATTTATGATGCTAGATTCTGGTGCTCGTGGATCTAAAGAACAGATTCGTCAGTTAACTGGTATGCGTGGATTAATGGCTAAGCCTAAAAAATCTAACGCAGGCGGTGGAGAGATTATTGAAAACCCAATTTTATCTAACTTTAAAGAAGGGCTTTCAATTTTAGAATACTTTATCTCTACTCACGGTGCACGTAAAGGACTTGCAGATACGGCTCTTAAAACTGCCGATGCAGGTTACTTAACACGTCGTTTGGTAGATGTTTCACAAGATGTAATAGTATATGAAGAAGATTGTGACACATTAAGAGGTATTGAAGTTTCTGCATTAAAGAAGAATGAAGAAATTGTTGAAAAACTAGAAGCAAGAATAGTAGGTAGAACGTCATTAAATGATGTTTATAACCCATTAACGGAAGAATTATTAGTTGAAGCAGGAGGTCATATTAACGATGCAATAGCTAAGAAAATTGGTGATTCTCCAGTTGAAACTATTGAGGTGCGTTCACCATTAACTTGTGAAGCTAAGAAGGGTGTTTGTACAAAATGTTACGGTCGTAACCTTGCAACAGGTAAAATGGTTCAACGAGGTGAAGCTGTTGGTGTAGTTGCTGCGCAATCTATTGGTGAGCCAGGTACACAGTTAACATTGCGTACTTTCCACGTAGGTGGTATTGCAGGTAACATTTCTGAGGAAAACAAATTAACTGTTAAGTTTGATGGAATTGCAGAAATTGAAGATCTTAAAACCGTTAAAACTAAAGATGCAGATGGAAAAGAAGTAGATGTTGTTATTTCTAGAACGTCTGAATTAAAATTAGTTGATGCTAAGACTGGTATTATTTTAAGTACAAATAACATACCTTACGGATCACATATTTTTGTGAAACCAGGCGAGAAGGTCCAGAAAGGTGATGTAATATGTCAGTGGGATCCTTACAACGGTGTTATTATTTCAGAATTTGCTGGTAAAGTAAGATATGAAAATATTGAGCAAGGTGTGACATATCAAGTAGAAATTGATGAGCAAACTGGTTTCCAAGAAAAGGTAATTTCAGAATCTAGAAATAAGAAGTTAATCCCAACATTACTGATTGAAGATAAAAAGGGAGAAACTATTCGTTCATACAACTTACCAGTTGGTGCACATATAATGATTGATGATGGTGATAAAATTGAAATTGGTAAGATTTTAGTTAAGATACCTCGTAAATCTGCTAAAGCAGGTGATATTACAGGTGGTCTTCCTCGTGTAACGGAATTGTTTGAAGCACGTAACCCATCTAACCCAGCAGTTGTAAGTGCTATTGATGGTGTTGTTTCTTTCGGAAAAATCAAAAGAGGTAACCGTGAGATTATTATAGAGTCTAAACTTGGTGAGGTTAAGAAATATTTAGTGAAATTATCTAATCAAATTCTTGTACAAGAAAATGATTACGTAAAAGCTGGTATGCCATTATCTGATGGTTCAATTACACCAAACGATATTCTTAATATCAAAGGTCCTTCTGCAGTACAACAATACTTAGTAAATGAAGTACAAGAAGTATATCGTTTACAAGGTGTAAAAATTAATGACAAACACTTTGAGGTTGTTGTAAGACAGATGATGCGTAAAGTAAGAATCATTGATTCTGGCGATACTATTTTCTTAGAAAACCAATTAGTTCATAAATCAGATTTCATTGAAGAGAATGATAAAATTTTCGGAATGAAAGTTGTTGATGATGCAGGCGATTCTGAGAATTTGAAATCAGGTCAAATCGTAACTGTAAGACAATTGCGAGATGAAAACTCTAGTTTAAGAAGAGAGGATAAAAATCTTGTAACTGCTAGAGATGCAAGTCCTGCGACTGCAACTCCAATCTTACAAGGTATTACTAGAGCGTCATTACAGACTAAATCGTTTATCTCAGCAGCATCGTTCCAAGAAACCACTAAGGTTCTTAACGAAGCAGCCGTAAATGGTAAGGTCGATACTCTTGAAGGACTTAAAGAAAATGTAATTGTAGGTCATAGAATACCAGCTGGTACTGGTGTTAGAGAATACGATAACATCATCGTAGGATCTAAAGAAGAGTTTGATCAAATGATGAAAGCTAAAGAAGAGATGAACTTTAATTAGGAGTCTTATTCCTGCAAAATCGAAGATTTGCAAATTCATTAATTTTGAATTTCAAATCAACAATTAATGCAGGAATCTATTAAATATAAGCCTTCACACATTAATTTGTTTGAAGGCTTTTTTATTAAAATCATATTAATAAAGTTTCCGTTTTTAAGGGAACATAAATAAAATTTCAATGGCAGACGAAAAAAATAATTCAAAAAATAAAAAAGGACAGATAAATATAGAGTTAGATGAGAAAGTGGCAGAAGGCACATATTCTAACCTTGCAATAATCAATCATTCAGTATCAGAGTTTGTGGTTGATTTTGTAAGTATTATGCCTGGTACGCCGAAGAGTAAGGTGAAATCTCGAATTATACTAACACCACAGCATGCAAAAAGATTGCTTAAAGCGTTAGCAGATAATGTTAATAGATTTGAAAAAGCGCATGGTGAAATTAAAGATTATGAGCAACCTCCAATTCCTCTAAACTTCGGACCTACAGGTCAAGCTTAATATTTTAGAAACTCAAACAATTAGTTTTTTATAAATTTAATTGTTTGAGTTTTATTATTTAAGTCGTTTTTCAGTGATAAGAAATAAATACCTTTTTCAATTTGAGGTAAATTGAGTTTATTATTTTCTGATTGTAAATTCTTAGAGATGGATTTACCATTTATATTGTATATACTAATCAAAGTAAGATGATCTAATTCATTAGAAAAAATAATGGTATTATTTTCAACTGGATTGTTCACAATTCTTATAATACCATAAGTAACCTCGTCTATTGAAAGATTTTCATTACAAGCAACCGAGTTAGAGTTAACATCTTCAATTATATCATTTGGAGTTAAGTCTTTTCCATTAAAACCAATATAATTTGACGGGTATTTCTCTGCCCTAAACAACATATTTCCGAATATATCTTCTTCTGTTGTGAATTGATCTATGGTTGTTTGTCCCCTTGGATTTCTGTAGATCCAAACTATATCTCCGTTAGGGTTTATTTCAACTAATTGTCCCTTAGAACTTTCACAAAAAATTAAATTACCGTTTGGTAATGCTGTGACACCGCTTCTCTTAGGCTCATAAACTATTTTATTTAGCACCTCTCCATCCCAACTAAAGAAAAAAGTTGAAGGATTAAACCTGTTGTTTGTGGTTTCATAACCCGTAGGAATTGGTGCTGGCGTTAATACATTTACTGCACTATGCGTTTGAGTTGCTCCCACATCATTATTAAAAACTGAAATTTTCCCAGCATTTGTATAGCCTCCTGGTATCCATTTTGGGTCATGTTGTTCAAAAAGTTTACGGTCCTCTGTTGTACCTTGTCTATAAACCTCAGGATTTCCCCATCTCCATATAAAATCTCCTCCTTTATCATAACTTCCACCACTGTGTGATGCTGCTTCAGCTGTGGTTGTGCTGTGGTCAATTATGTATATTTCCCCTAGACTCTTGCATGACATAATAATTTGATCTAAATCCGCATTGTAGTCTATACCATTCATATGTATCCAATCTTCATGAACCATATTATAATCTTCATAATTAAAATCTATACGTTCTGGATGGTCTGCAACAATTCCAAAATTACTTTTGTTTGAATCAAAATCTTGAATAAACCGGTCAGCAAAACGCCATTCCCAGACAATCTCGATGTCGTTTGTACCTACAGGCTGAAATTCCATGATTTTTTCGGATTTTAGTTCCTCATTAACTAGTGCAGGATTTTTACCTAAGTTAATTTGATCATCTTCAGATATAAACTCTCTTATAATAGCTAGAATATTTCCGTTAGGCATAGGCTCTATGTCATGATGCTGTCTCAGGTTTAATTCAGCTTGAAGATTATAACTCCACAGTAGTGTGTTATCCCAATCTCTTAGTTCTATTCCTGTTGAGCCAGACCTTAATAGAGTTCCATCCTCAAGTAAATAAGGTACCGCTCTAGGTGTACCATTAAAAGTCCATTCGTTAACTACTTGCCCACAATTATCAATAAGATATACAGAAGAGTTACTAAGAGGTGAAAATAAAGTGAACCCATCTGCGACATTATTTTGGTCATTATAAAGGAGCCCAACTGTTTCTTGTGTATGTGCTATATTTTCCCCTAAAGTACACAGAAACAGACACTGTCTCTTATACACATCTCCGAGCCCACGAG
>CAJXVG010000042.1 GCA_913061495.1 uncultured Winogradskyella sp. | reverse complement strand
GATCTACACGTAAGGAGTCGTCGGCAGCGTCAGATGTGTATAAGAGACAGATTGTGCCTTGACCTGTGTGCAAAACCAAGCTCCAACTTGAAATTATTGCAACAAACGATGTGTTTTGATCGCTTACAATTTCGCCTGTAAACTGATTGACCAACAGTTCTTTATTTTTCAACTTTACTCTAAAATAGTCTTCAACATCATCTGAAAATGGGAATTCTACGCTTTGTACATTTTCTAATTTTATATTCTGAAATGTTTCAAACTCATTTATTGCCAATTTATTTTCAACTTCCACTTGTTCAGGATAGTTGTGTGTGATTTTGGAATTTGGTATTAAATCGAATTTTTCAAGCGATAGAAAAACACCTGAAAGTGTAATAATAACAATAGGAATTAAAGCATATCTCCCAACTACAACGTGGTAATATTGTTCAAAATTCTCCTTAACAACTTTTGAGAAGAACCGTTTGAAACCTCCTTGACGTTTTAAGATTAATTTAATACCAGTAATTGCTATTACAAACAGCAGAAAAGACACAACTCCTATTAGAATACGACCTGTAGATTTTAGAAATAATGAGCGATGTAAGTTAGTTGCAAATTCAAAAATTGGCGATTTTTTGATAATATCACCTAATTTTTCACCTGTATAAGGGTTAATATAAAAGGTGTCACTTTCACCTTCTTTGGTTATTACAGATGTACTTACAAAATTATTTTTGTCTATTTCAACTGTAAAAACCTCTTCGTACTCCTCTTTTAAAACCGTTAATGTTTCTGCCAGTGAAACATCATTTGCACCATCAACAGCATAAGGTTGTAGTTGATTTGAAATTGGCTCAAACGCCAAAATAGCACCAGTTAAAGATGCTATTAAGATAAATAAAGAGGATAGTACAGCCAATATCAAGTGACTGTATCTCCAAATGGAAATAGTCATGACATTATTTTATTGAGGCATCATTCTGATATAACGGATAAAACCTTTGCCTTCTACTTTTGTTTTTACGTTGTTTGAAGTGAGTTCAAATTCAACATCAGAGGTATAATATTCTTGATCTTCAACTGCAGTTTCAAACCTAATTTTGTAGCCTTTATCAATTTTATCATTTTCAATCTCTATAACAGAAATGGCACGTTGGCCTCCACTGATGGTAGCACCAGTAATGGCATCTATATTTAATCTTCTTTTCCCATAGAATTTCCACCAAGATTCAACAGTGTTATACCACTCGTCATCATCTCCTTGTACGTAGAGTGTTTTTTCGTAATTACCTTCTGGATTAATTAATGAAATGACTACATAAGCTCCTTCGCCTGTGTAATTGGTCATTTGAATCATGCATTTATATTTAGAACTTTCTGTTAAAGAGGTAAAAGATACCAAACCAATACATAGAGTTACCAATAAGGTTGCGATTTTTATATTTTTCATCTTTAGGTTTACTTTAAAAATTCAATTGAAATATTGTTCTTCTGAAGCAATTCATTTTCTTTTGCTAAGTCGTATGCAGTTTCTTCAAAATCGGTTTCAACTTCACTTTTAGCTCCGTTTTTAAGTAAAAACTTTAAAACAGTATCATCCTTAGCTTTCATAGCTGCCAAGTGTAAAGCTGTATTGCCTTCTTCATTTTTTGCGTTAATATCTTGATTCATTTTTGTTACCAACTCCAATAATTCTATATTGTTTTTTTGAACAGCGATATGATACCAAGTGTTTCCGCTATTTTTTAGATTTTCTACATTAACACCATAATTTTTAAGCAATTCCATTTTTTTGAAGAATTCACCTTTACTTCTTGTAGAATATGACTCTGCCAAATAATAGGTTAGGTTATTTCCTTTATCATCAATGATATCAGTGTTAGCCTTATTTTCAAGAAGGAACTCAACCACATCAGAATCATTATTTGAAACAGCCATAGTTAAAGCAGATTGCTCTTTATTATTGGTTTGATTGATGTCTTTTAAATTTTTGAACAAAAACCCTACAATATTCAAACCGTTTCTAGAAGCTGCATTTATAAATGGGGTATTTCCGTTATCATCTTGTTGGTTAACATCAAGATCTTTTCCCAACAGGAAATTTATAATATCTGTATCGTCACTACGATAAGCTAAAATATGCAACGGTGTTTGCCCTTCAGAATTTTTTACATTTGGGTTAAGCCCTTTGCTATCTAAATACTCATAAAAACTAAGGTCGTTTGGCTGTCTTCTTGTACCATACGCGGCAAAAATGAAAGCCTTGTCAGTTCCTTTTACACCTTTTTTTAATAGTGCATTGAGTGTTTCTTTATTTCCAGATCTAGCAACGTAATTAAATACTCCGTTTCCATTGGCATCGGTAGAACTGATGTCTAATCCTTTAGATTGAAAATATTTTATTAATTTAAAATCGACATCACTCGTAGAAGCCAACAATAACGCATTTGCACCATTAGGACTCAAGTCTTTTTGCAAGTCTGCTCCTTGTTGTAAAATGAGATCATAAACCTTGGTGTTCTGCTGGCCAGAACCAGCTGCAAAATTAATAATTGTACTCCCTTTATCGTCTGTGATATCTGTTTTAGCTCCTTTTTCTATAAGGTATTCCATTAATTGGTCATTGCCCTTGTATGCAGCCCAGAAAATGTATGTTCTACCATCGTGTGTTAATTTATTTACACCGTTACCTTTTTGTTCTATGAGGTAGGCAATACTTTCATTAGGTGCATTTTCTAAAATAGCATATACTACAGCATCAAAATTATTGCTATTAGCTTCAGAGGGATTGTTACCCTCTTTTATTTTAGATTGAATTGATTGAACCGTTGGGTTCTCTTTCCAAAAACCACGTTTTAAAAAAACATTCTCATTTTGGGCAAAAGAAACAGATGTAATTAATACTGTAAATAATACTGTAAGTGCTTTTTTCATATTATTTTTTTACAAAAGATTCTATGACTTTATTTATTTGATTTTCAGCAGTTACCTCATCATCAAACAAATGCTTGTAAAGTGGCTTATTATCTACTTTAGTCTCTAAAGTTAAATCTTGGTTTTTGCCGTAAACATTCTCCCATTTTGTTCTTACCAAAGCCCATTTATCTTGGTGTTCTTTCCACCAGTCTTGTGCAACTTGGCATTTACTATCATCAACTCTTTTATAGGTATTGTATCCTTTTTCCTTAGCTATAATTACATCTTCTTTACCATTTTCTCGCAATACTTTGTCGTTATCCTGGTCGTGTACCCAACCAAAACCCGTGATTTCTTGACGGTTACCTCTTAGTGTAACATTGTAATCGCTACGCTTAGTATATTCTCTTCTTGGCAATGGTGCTGTAGTTGTGTTTTCCCAATAACTTTTACCATCTACATGTACCCAAGACCCAGAACCTTCGTAACGTGGACTGTCATCTACTTGATACACTTTTTGTGTCCATTGGCCTTTTACTTCATCTTTAGCTTTTTCTTCAAATGTCCAATTGTTATCACCATTATACATGTAAAAATCTTGATTTTGGAACAACCAATCTTGTCTCCAATGTTTTACTATCATTGGTTGGTCTGGTCTACCTACTTGTAATAAGTGCTGAATTGAGATTTTATTATTATCATCTTCTACTAATTGTGCCCATTCTAGGGCTTTGTCTACTTTGGTTTTTGAAGGTTTATATAAAGAGTCTTCACTGTAAGAAAACGTCTCGGCGAAATTAAACGTCACTTCAAAACAACCACACATATCTTTAATTGCGGTTTGGTCTTTTTCCTTTTTGGTTTGTGAATTTCCTGTAAATGAAAATGCTAAAAGTGCTAATGAAAATGCTACTACTTGTTTCATGAAAATTGATTATAAATTATTTTTAAAAAATTCTATTCTTATTTAGACTGGTTTAAAATAAGATTTTATATTTGCAGCAAAATTAATCAAGAATGAGTCTAAATAAAAATAAAATATCAATTTATTTTTTACTTTTTTTTACTTGCTTAAACTATTCCCAACAAAATAAAGCTATTAAATTAGATTCTTCTAAAATCGAGGTTTTAGAAGAAGTCTTGGTAACAGCTACTAGAACTATAAGACAATTATCTTCATTGCCTTTACCTGCTCAAATTATTTCCAAAAAAGACATAAAACGTTCTAACTCTGTACGTCTTAATGATATCCTAAACGAGCAAACTGGTTTAATAACAGTGCCAGATTTTGGTGGTGGAGAAGGCATACAGTTGCAAGGTTTAGACTCTCAATACACCTTAGTCTTAGTAGATGGTGTGCCTCTTGTTGGTCGTTCTGCTGGTACTTTAGACATTAGTAGAGTTACTGTTGGCAACATTAAACAAATAGAAATAGTAAAGGGAGCGTCCTCTAGCCTTTATGGAAGTGATGCGCTTGGTGGAGTTATCAATATAATCACCGAAAAACCAAAAAATGGATTTAACGGCAATGTAAATTATAGACTTGGAGCATTTAACACAAGTGATATAGGCACCACAATAAACTATAAAAAAGAAAAGCTGGGAACAAGTTTTTTCTTAAACAGATATAGTAGTGATGGTTATGATTTAAACGATAATGATGATCTTAATACTGTTGAACCCTTTAGCAATTATACCTTAAACACAAAAGTTACTTATGCTTTTTCTGAAGCTACAGATTTATTTGTGTCTGGTAAATACTATACTCAAAACCAGGATTATATTGCTTCTTCAAGCTTAAAAGGAGAAAGCGATATTGATGAGTGGAATGCACACGCAAAACTAAGCCACAAATACAGTGAAAAATGGAACGGTTATTTTGAGTTTTACTCTACAAGGTATAAAGCAAAAGAATTTTTAGATAACGAAGATGGTAGCAGGTATAGCGATGGTTATTATAACCAATTATTAGTTAGACCCGAAATTAGAGCTACCTATTCACCTAAAGAAAAAAATACTTTCATAGGTGGAATTGGTTTTAACCACGAAACTTTAGACAGGACAGATTTTACGGCCAATCCTATTTTTAATTCACCTTACGTTTATTTACAATATGATGGCAATTTTACTGAACGGTTAAATATTATTCTCGGTGCTCGTTTTGACAGTCATAACAAATACAAATCACAGTTTAGCCCTAAAGCAGCCGCCAGATATAAAATTAATGAAAAGCTTGCCGTAAAAGGATCAGTAGGTTATGGTTATAAAGCACCAGATTTTAGACAATTATATTTCGATTTTACTAATGCTACTGTTGGCTACACCGTTTTAGGATACAATGCTGTTATTACTAAGATTCCCGAATTAGATGAACAAGGGGAAATTGCCAATATTGTTGTGCCAATTTCTGAATTTGAAGATGAATTGAGTCCAGAAAATTCAATTAGTATAAACATTGGAACAGATTACAAACTATCTCCTCAACTAAAGTTTAGTATCAACGCTTTTAGAAACACTATTGATGATTTAATTGATACGCGAGTTATTGCTAATAAAACCAATGGTCAAAATGTGTTTAGCTACTATAACGTAAACAAAATTTATACACAAGGCCTGGAGTTTAACAGCACATGGAAACCCAACAATAAACTAAAAGTTTCGGGTGGTTATCAACTATTGTTTGCAAAAGATAAAGATGCAGAAGACGCTTTTGAGAATGGAGACGTTTATGCCAGGGAAAACCCAAGCTCACCTTCCTTTCAACTTAAAAAAGAAGATTACTTTGGTTTGTACAATCGCTCAAGACACATGGCAAACCTCAAGGTTTTCTATTCATTTCCTAACATAAAACTCGATGCTAATGTTAGAGGAACTTACCGAAGTAAATATGGCTTATTTGATACTAATGGTAATAATTACTTAGATAATTACGATGATTTCGTAGATGGCTATGCGGTTATAGACTTTGCCATTAATAAAAATTTCTTTAACGATTATCAATTAGGCTTTGGAATAGATAATTTATTCAATTTTGCAGATACACAAAACATCAGCAATATCGCTGGCCGTATTATTTACGGAAAACTTAATATTCAATTTTAATACTTTAATACAAATAACAAAAACCATGAAAACAATTAAAACAATTCAATTAGCAACCATTTTAGCATTTTTTATAGGATTTACATCGTGTAGCAGTGATGATGATTCTTCATCTAACGATTTGTTAGACCTAGAAGCAGAAACAGTATTAAACCTATATGCTCCTCAAGAAGGTGGCCAAGGAGAACCAGTTTCTGGCGATTTTACAAAATTTGATTTCTCAACTGGCTCAACCACTACAAGCGAAACGGAATGGGATATAGCCTTTAGAGGTACAACTATTATTGTAAATGGAGGTGTTTCTTCTGGAACAACCGATGAACCTGAAAGAAATGGTGATGCTGCTGTGTATTCAGTAACTGGAACTATGTCATCAGTAACTACTGTAGATACCTCTTTATTTAATCAAGATTCTGCTGAAGGTTATGCAATAACAACTGGGAGCGGTAACGGATGGTATACTTATGCTGGTCCTCCAACACATTTAATTAATCCTATAGCAGGTAAAATCTTTGTTTTTAAAACATTTGATGGTAAATATGCCAAAGTAGAGTTTTTAAGTTATTATGAAAATGCACCTGAAAATCCAGATGCCTTTGCAGATGCTACACCTTATTACACTTTTAACTTTGTGTACCAACCAAATGAAGGAGAAACGTCATTTGAATAAATAACATAATCTCTATAATTTTTCTAAACCCTTACATATTTTGTGAGGGTTTTTTTAATGATATTTTGAAAACACCTTAGTCGCTTCGTTGTAAGAACTCTCAAAGCTCATGGCATTTAAGTCGTGGGCTTTTTTTTGTGTGAAATAAGACAGCATTTTCTCAGTTGGCATATTTCCTGTAAGATCATCTTTTGCCATAGGGCAACCACCAAAACCTTGTATGGCTCCATCAAAACGACGGCAACCAGCTTTGTAAGCAGCATCTATTTTTTCAAACCAACTTGTTGGTGTGGTATGGAGATGAGCTCCAAATTCTATATTAGAATATTCAGGAATTAAATTTGAAAACAAATAATCAATATTCTTAGGGTCTGAGCTACCAATAGTATCACTCAACGATAAAATCCTGACTCCCATTTTAGACAAACGTTCTGTCCACTCACCTACTATATCTACATTCCAAGGATCACCATACGGATTTCCAAAACCCATAGAAATATAAACTACAACTTCTTTATTTGCTTTATCAGCAATTTCTAATATTTCAGAAAGTGTTACCACAGACTGTGCAATGGTCTTATGTGTGTTACGCATCTGGAAGTTTTCTGAAATCGAAAACGGAAATCCTAAATAGTTAATTTCAGGATGAACTGAAGCATCCTTGGCACCTCTAGTGTTTGCTATTATGGCTAATAGTTTACTTTCGGTTTTACTTAGATCTAATTGTGCTAAAACTTCTGCAGTATCTACCATTTGCGGTATCGCTTTAGGTGAAACAAAACTCCCAAAATCTATGGTATCAAAGCCCACACGAAGTAAAGACTGAATATATTGAACTTTTTTTTCAGTTGGAATAAAATCCTTAATGCCTTGCATGGCATCTCGTGGACACTCTATTATTTTAACGGCTTTGTTCATCGGTTCAAATATACGGTTTACAACATCGATTTCATAACCTGAGAATTAAAGAAGAATAAAAACAGCAATACCAACAAACACAATAATTTGAAGCCATTTTAATACCAATCCGGAATTTTGATGCTTACTCGTAAAATTCTTTATTTGCCCAGCCAATAAAGCTATTGAAGAAAAAAGTAAAAATGATACTAACATAAAAATTCCTCCCAAAACATAAAATTGCCATACCGTATTCATGGTTTCACTAAACAAAAAACCAGGAAAAAACGCTAAAAAGAAAATAGTAACCTTAGGGTTTAGAACGTTCATAAAAAATCCTTGAACAAACAACGCTTTTAAACTTTTGTTTAGTGATATATCAGTTTTCAAATCAAGTTGCGCTTCAGATTTATATACTTTATAGGCTAAAAACAACAGGTAAAATGCTCCCAGAATTTTAATGCCCAAAAACAAATTGTCATTTGCTTTAATTATAGCAGAAATTCCAAACGCCAATAATGTAGTATGCACTATACAACCAGATATTAACCCACAGATTGTTGCCATACCGTAAGCTTTACCATTGGTAATACTTTGCACCAAAACATAAATGTTATCTGGACCTGGTGAAATTGCCAAAGCTGATGTGGCGAGTGTAAATGAGATGAGTGTGTCGTAATTCAACTTTATAAAATTTGCTCTAAAATACGTTAAAACTAAAATACTTTGTAAGTATCTGTTAGTAGAGCCTACTAATCTATTAAGACAAATAAAGCTATTATGAAAAAAACTACTTTAATCTGTATGCTCATTTTTAGCATATTCTTCTCAATAAATAACTTTGCTCAGTCTACAGCATTGTATGATATTTCTTTTCAAAGTACATGGAACTCTAGCGATCATGGTACTTTACCATCTAATGCACATTGGTCTAATTTGGTTGGCACAAACCATAATGGTTCTGTAACGTTTTTAGCTATAGGACAGCCTGCTTCACCTGGAATTGAAGACGTTGCTGAAATTGGTGATAATAGTACTTTTAATTCTGAAGTACAAGCTGCAATCAATATGGGAAACGCAGAACAATGGTTTAACGAACCATTTGCTCCCTATGCTGCAATCAGTTCTGCGACCCTTAGCAATATAACTGTGAGTGAAGACTTTCCATTAGTTTCATTAGCCGCAATGATTGCTCCTAGTCCAGATTGGATGATTGCAGTTAATAGTTTGAATCTTTGGGATACTGATATGGAAAAATGGAAAGAATCTTTTACTGTAGACTTATTTCCTTATGATGCAGGTACTGAAGATGGTTTTGGATATTCAGGAAGTAACCCTTCTACAAATCCGCATGGTGTAATTACAAATATAGCAGGTGCTACAGGCTATCCTTTTAATTCTGAAAAAGTCGGAACCTTGACCATTACATTTAAAAGTTCAACCTTAAGCAACACTAATTTTAAACGTAGTGAAACAGCTAAAATTTATCCAAATCCATCGAATACTGGCAATATCACTATAGCTAATGCCAATTCAATAAAAAATATAGAAATCTATGATGTTTTAGGAAAAGCTGTTAAAACCTTAAAATTCAACTCAACAGAGCAGAATCGAAAAGTAGATGTCTCATCATTAAAGATTGGTGTTTATATCGTAAGATTAACTGACAATTTTGAAGCTATTACAAGTAAAAAACTGGTCATTGACTAAAATAAATTATTGATTTTCAATAAACTTATTCAAAAACCTTACCGTACTTTCCAGTTATTTAATATTTTAGTGCGCCTTAATTTAACAAACCTTAACTACAGATGAATTTTTATACACGCTTAAAAAACTATTCTTTATTTTTAATTGTAATTACATTCAGCATTTCAGCTTACACACAAACCGAAGAGTGTGGTTTTAAATATACACCTGAAGCCCAACGGTATTATAACTCGGTAAAAGAAAATATAAAAACACTAGAGCTACAGTTTATGAATGAAAAATTGACATCAAGAGGTTCAACAGCTTTAAGTTCTGTTCCTGTTAAAGCTCACATTATAAGAACAACATCCGGATTTGGAGGTTTGAGTACTTTTCAATTAGACCAAGCTATGGCAATTATGAATACGGTTTATGCTGATGCAGGCTTAGAGTTTTTTCTTTGTGAAGGTATAAACTATATAGATGATGATAATTTCTATGATTACGAAACTAACGAAGAAGGTGCTCTGACCTCTGTAAATAACTTAGATGGAGTCATAAATATTTATTTCACCAATTCTGTTACCAGTAGTAGTTCTGGAGGCAGTCTGTGTGGTTATGCATATTTCCCTGGCGGACCAGAAACTATATTAATGGCAAACGGATGCGCTACTAATGGAAGTACCCTCTCACATGAAATGGGACATTTTTTCGCATTATCCCATACACATGGAAATAGTAATACTCCTGGTTCTACCCTAGAATTAGTAGATGGTTCTAATTGTGAATCTACAGGAGATTTTATTTGTGACACAGCAGCAGATCCTCAATTAGGTTATAGCAATGTTAATGACAATTGCAACTATACAGGTTTCGCACAAGATGCCAATACAGATTTTTACCAACCAGATCCCAGTAATTTAATGTCTTATTCCCGTAAAGAATGTAGAAGTATTTTTTCAGCACAACAACTAGCAAGAATTAATGCAGTTTATCAAGTATCTCGGAGTAGCATGGAATGTCCGAGTTTTAATATAGATTTCGTAGCTGATGAAACTCAAAGTTGTGCAACTAATTTAACGGTGAATTTCACAGATAATAGTATTGGAGCAACCTCTTGGGAATGGGATGTAAATGGAGACGACATTATTGACTATACAACACAAAACGTAACACATACTTACAATTCTGCCGGAGATTATGATGTAGCCCTTACCATTGCAGACGGAACCGAAAGCATAAGCAAAGTTGAAACTGAATATATTAAAGTTGGTGCAAATGAAATAGGCACCTCCACAATAAATATGAGTTTAACGTTAGATGATTGGCCAGCTGAAACCACATGGCAGTTTCTAGATGGAGACGAAAACGTATTATACTCAGGAGGTCCATATATTGAAGGAACAGACGACTTTACAACTATTACTGAGTCATTCGTGGTAAGCAACGACCAATGCTATTCTTATGTAATTGTGGATAGTTTCGGCGATGGCATTTGCTGTGCTTCTGGCAACGGCAACTATGAATTGAGAGCTGATGACAATACCCTTTTAACTAGTGGAGGTAATTTTGGCTTTGGAAATCGAGACAACTTTTTTAATGGCGTGTTAAGTGTTAATGAGTTTAGAGCAGAGAATTTATCCTTATTTCCTAACCCAACTTCTTCAACTGTAACTATTAAAACACCAACTTTGCCAGACTCTTATAGTATCTACAATGCATTAGGTCAAGTGATATCTCAAATGAAGATAAATTCAGAAACAGATTTGGATATCAATGTAGAAAACCTCAATAATGGTGTTTACTTTATAAAGCTAACAAAAGATAACGCAAGTGAGATATTACGATTTATTAAAAACTAAAAGTTATAAAAATATTAGAATAAGTAAGAGGCGTAATTTTATTGCGCCTTTTTTAATATGGCTTGGTTTATGGCTTTGATCAATCTTGGCCCTTCGTAAATGAAACCTGTGTACACCTGTACTAAATCTGCACCAGCTTCTAATTTTTCTAATGCATCTTTATAAGAATGGATACCTCCCACTCCAATAATAGGAAACGCTTTATTGCTCTTTTCAGCTAAAAACTTAATGACTTCAGTTGAACGTGTTGTTAATGGCTTACCACTCAAGCCTCCAACTTCTGTTTTATTATCACTGAATAAACCTTCTCTAGAAATTGTAGTGTTGGTAGCTATAACTCCATCTATTTTTGTAACAGAAACAATATCAATAATATCCAACAATTGCTCGTCAGTTAAGTCTGGAGCAATTTTAAGCAAGATTGGTTTTGATTTTGGTTTCTGAAAATTTAAAACCTGTAGTGCTTTTAGCAAATCGGTCAATGGTTCTTTATCTTGTAAAGCTCGTAGATTTGGAGTGTTAGGTGAGCTTACATTTACCACAAAATAATCTACATAATCAAACAAAGCATTAAAACATATTTTATAATCTTCTACAGCTTTTTCATTTGGTGTATTTTTATTTTTTCCAATATTTCCTCCGATTAATATACCTCTTGACTTTAACGAACTTGAAGCATTTTTTAACCGTTCAACAGCCAGTTCAACTCCTCCATTGTTAAATCCCATCCGGTTGATAATGGCTTCATCTTCTTTTAATCTAAATAATCTTTTTTTAGGATTTCCATCTTGTGGCTTAGGAGTTAGTGTTCCTATTTCAATAAACCCAAAACCAAAATTAGACAACTCATTGTAAAGTTTTGCATCTTTATCAAAACCAGCTGCAAGACCAACAGGGTTTTTAAAGGTCAACCCAAATAACTTGCGTTCTAATTGTTGGTTTTCTACAACATATAAGCTCCTGAACATTGATTTAATTCCTGGTATTTTAGATAAAAAATGAATTAGGGAAAATGTGAAATAGTGGACTTTTTCAGGATCAAAACTGAATAAGATTGGTCGGATTAAAAACTTATACATGAGTGCGGTTTTGTTGTGCAAAAATAAACCAAATCAATTCAATTAAAAAGAAACCAACCTTAGACTTGTTCTATAGAAAAGCGTTGTCTATTTTTGATACAATTCAACTAAAATATGATACCAAAACAACAAATAATTGAACGCTTTATTAGTTATGTAACTATAGACACAGAATCTAATCCAAATTCCAAAACCACTCCAAGTACTGAAAAACAATGGAATTTAGCACATAAACTAACTAAGGAACTCATCTCCATTGGCATGAAAGATGTGTCAATTGATCAGAATGCATATGTTATGGCTACATTACCTAGCAACGTTGAGCACATTGTACCGACCATTGGTTTTATTTCACATTTTGATACCACCCCAGATTTTACTGGTAAAAATGTAAAACCTCGAGTAATTGAAAATTATGATGGAAAAGACATTGCTTTAAATGCTGAACAAAACATCATTTTATCTCCAAGTTATTTTGAAGATCTGCTACAATACAAAGGACAAACCTTAATTGTTACAGACGGAACTACGTTATTGGGAGCAGATGATAAAGCCGGAATCACGGAAATAATGACTGCTATGGAGTATCTCGTTAACCATCCCGAAATAAAACATGGCACCATAAAGGTAGGCTTTACTCCCGATGAGGAAATAGGACGAGGTGCACATAAATTTGATGTTGAAAAATTCGGAGCAGATTGGGCGTACTCTATGGATGGAAGTCAGATTGGCGAACTTGAATATGAAAATTTTAATGCAGCTGGAGCTAAAGTCATTGCCAAAGGGAAGATAGTTCACCCAGGTTATGCCAAAGGTAAAATGATAAATTCCATGTATTATGCTACGGAATTCATTAATGCATTACCAAGGTTAGAAACACCAGAACATACCGAAGATTATGAAGGTTTTTTTCATTTACATAATATTGAAGGAAAAGTGGAAGAAACAGTATTGGAGTATATTATTAGAGACCATGATAAGGACAAGTTTGAGGCTAGAAAAGCTTTGATGAAAAAAATTGTGATGGACCTCAATACAAAATTTGAAGATGATGTTTTTTCACTAGAAATTACAGATCAATACTTTAACATGAAGGAAAAAGTTGAACCTGTAATGCATATTGTAGATATCGCAGAAGAAGCCATGAAAGCTGTGGATATTAAGCCACTTATAAAACCTATACGTGGAGGAACAGATGGATCCCAACTTTCATATATGGACTTACCTTGTCCAAATATTTTTGCAGGTGGCCATAACTTCCATGGGAGATATGAATACGTTCCAGTAGAAAGTATGCAGAAAGCTGTGGAAGTAATATGTAAGATTGCTGAATTAACAGCATTAAAAAATGCATAAACCTAAGTAAATGGCAAAAATAAAATCAGTAGAAGAATATATACAATACAACGCACATTGGTCTGAAGAGTTGCTCTTACTGCGTAAACTTATATTACAAACAGAACTCAAAGAAACCCTAAAATGGGGAGCTCCGGTTTACACTTTAGATGGTAAAAATGTAGTTGGGTTAGGTGGTTTTAAAAACCATTTTGGGATTTGGTTTTTTAATGGAGTCTTTTTAAAAGACAAAGAAAAAGCGCTCGTTAATGCCCAAGAAGGCAAGACCAAAGCGTTACGGCAAATGCGTTTTAATTCTTCTAACGATATAAAACCTGATATTGTACTTAGTTATGTGAAAGAAGCTATTGAAAATCAAAAAAAGGGTAAAGAAATAAAACCAAACCGTAAAGGGAAAACCGTTAATGTTCCTTCAGAATTACAGTCTATTCTGAGTTCTAACGACACACTAAATAAAAGCTTTCAGGATCTTACACCTGGCAAACAACGAGAATATTGCGATTATATAGCGAGTGCTAAACGTGATGCTACAAAGCAAACGAGATTAGAAAAAATAACACCCATGATATTAAATGGTGTTGGTCTAAATGACAAATACAAAAATTGTTAAAATAGAAAATCCGCTCAAATAAGCGGATTTTCTATTTTATATACTTTTTTTAAGTGATTATTTTTTATCACTCGCAGGAGCATTCAGTTTTTTACTCATCTCCATTGATATGGCAGAGCGGTCAAATTTAATTTTTCCAGCTAATGTTTCAATAACACAACTGTTGTCCTTGTCGTTTAACTCTATAACTTTGCCATGCATTCCGCTTTTGGTAATTACGCGTGTACCACGCTTTAATTCTGCTGCAAATTTCTTTTCTTGCTTTGCTTTTTTCATTTGTGGTGCAATCATAAAGAAATACATCACGGCAAAAATTGCAATGAACGGCAAAAATGATCCGAATCCTTCCATTAATTAAATATTACCTATTTATTAATTATGGTTATGACCTTCGTGACCTGGCTGTGTAGAAGTCTTTACTGCAGAACCACTTCCGTTATTTAACGGATTGATTGTTGCTGCACCTGGCTTTTTAGCAGCTGCATTAGGATCTTTCTCTACAAAAGCAGAAATCTTTACTACTTCACTACCTTTTTCGGTATTAGTAGTCATTGTTATGGATTTAGAAACCTTGTTTCCGTTTCCTTTTCCGTTGAACTTTACTGTAAAGTTTCCTGTTTCACCTGGTGCAACTTCTTTTGTCCAGTTAGAAGGAACTGTACAACCACAAGTACTTTTTATATTACTTACCACTAACATAGAGTTACCAGTGTTTGTGTAGCTAAATTCAGTTTCTACAGGAGTTCCGTTTTCAATTGTACCAAAGTCGTGCTCAGTTTTATCAAATGTAATTGCCGGAAAATCACCAGCGTTTGCATCGCGTTCAGCAGCTACAGCTACATTTTCAGATTTTACTTTACTAGCAGCATTGTCTTTACAAGACGTAAAAGCTACCATACATAATGCACTAAGTCCTAAAATTACTTTTTTCATCACTATTTTTTTAAATTAATTTATACGGATTTTATTAAGCGGCTAAAGGTATGAATAATTTTATCGAATTAAAACTTTTAAGCTATCGTTAACACTTTTCAGCTTTGTTTACATTAAGCCTCTTCCGCTTTTTAAGTGGAGCTTTTCAGCTTGATATTGCTTTAGTATTTTATCTAAAACACCGTTTATAAAAAGACTACTTTTTGGTGTTGAGTATTCTTTTGCAATTTCTAAATATTCGTTTATGGTTACTTTTGTTGGAATGGATGGGAATTTTTGAAATTCGCAAAGTGCCATTTTCAATAAAACACCATCTAAGCTTGCTAAACGCTCACTATCCCAGTTTTTGGTTTTTGCTGAAATCTCTTCTGAAAACTTAGACGCATTCAACAAGGTTTTTTTTAATAAGTCTTTTGCAAACTCTTTATCGTCTTCATCTTTATACAAATCTGGCAACAACGCCGTTTCTGGCGAGGTTAATTTTTGTTTTCTCAAAATTTTGAGTATTGCAGTATTAACTACAGGTAAATCATCTACCCAAGTCAGCTTTTTGTCTTCAAAATAATCGTAAAGCTTCTCATTAGGTGCAATAATTTCAGTATAAACATCTATAATAAACTGCTTGTCTGCCTTAAAGGAATCTTCATCAGAATCAATATAATCTTTATAGACTTTACTTTTTTTAATCTCCTTAAAAAGGATATCTACATATTCAAAATCTAGATCCCAGAAATTCAGTTTTCGTTTCTCTAAAGTTTCTTGGAGCAATTTATTACCACTAATAAGATTTAGTAATTGATTATCTATTAACTTAGTGCTCGGGTTTTTGTCTGCATCTGAAGCTAATAGCTTTTGCTGTAACTTTTCGTTATGGCTTTTGCTCTTTTTGTGCAGCTCAGTTAACAATGCCAGTATGGAAAGGTACAGGTCGTACATGCTATCTAGACTGTGGAGTAAAAATTTTTCGTCTTTTTTAAGATCATCACTTTCGCTACCTTTAAAAGCGTACATGGTCTGCATTACTTTTATTCTGATGTGCCTTCTGTTTAGCATGGTGTAAAGAACTTTCTTTTAATTGGGTTTTATTAAAAAAGGTGAACCGTTTTTTTAGATTCACCTTGCAAAAATAGTATTATTTACCTCTGAAAAAAACTATTTTGAGTTTTCTCTTTTTCGAGTTTCAATTCTTTCTCTAGCAATATTAAGTGCAGCTTCGTGAGTTGTTAAATCATTCACCTTTGCACTGTCTAGAATTTCTAATGTAGTGTTATAGATATTTTCAGTTTTACGTATTATTTCCTGTTTATCATAATCTTCCAATTCTGCATAAACATTGATTATTCCTCCTGCATTAATTAAAAAGTCTGGCGCATACACAATTCCTCGTTCTCTTAAAATACGTCCATGCTTTTCTTCCTCTGCCAATTGGTTATTGGCTGCACCTGCTATAACTTTTGCTTTGATTTTATATATGGTATCATCATCAATGGTTGCACCTAAAGCACATGGAGCATATATATCCATAGCTTCACTGTAAATATCCTCTCCACCATAAATAGTAACTCCATACTTGTCTCTAACAGTTTCTAAATGGTCTTGGTTTAAATCAGCAACTGTAACATTGGCACCTTCGTTAACCAAGTGCTCAACCAAAGCTTCACCAACATTCCCTATACCTTGAACAAATATATTTTTATCCTCCAAAACGTCAGATCCAAACTTAAACTTAGCAGCAGCTTTCATTCCCATAAAAACACCGTAAGCTGTTATTGGAGAAGGGTTGCCTGCACCTCCTTTACTTTCGGAAATACCAGTAACGTAAGGTGTCACTTCGCGTACAGTATCCATATCCTCTGTTGTCATACCAACATCTTCTGCAGTAATATACTTACCGTTTAAAGAGTGTACAAATTCACCAAATCGTCTCATCAAAGCTGGTGTTTTTTGCGTTTTTGCATCACCAATAATTACCGCTTTTCCACCACCAAGATTTAATCCCGTTATAGCAGATTTAAAGGTCATTCCGCGAGATAGACGTAAAACGTCGTTGAGTGCTTCCCACTCATTTTTATAATTCCACATTCTGGTGCCTCCCAAAGCAGGACCTAAAACCGTATTATGAATACCAATTATAGCTTTTAAACCAGTATCTTTGTCGTTGCAAAAAACAATTTGCTCGTGGTCATCAAATGAATGCTGACCGAAAACTGGATCTATTTTTTTAAGTTCTTTTGAAGAAATTATTTCTGAAACCATATAATTTAGATTTAAGGCTGTTTGAAGATAATCTAAAAACAGCGGACAAAAATATACTATAATTAGAGGATTAGCAAAACATTAACCATAAAATAGGATTATCGTAATACTTTTGACCTACCAAATACAATATGAAAGCACTAAAACATCTCAATAAATATTTTTACAAGTACAGATACCGTTTAATTATTGGTATCATAATCACTATAATAGCAAAAATTTTCGCATTATTTACTCCTCGATTAATTGGTGCGTCAATCAATGTCGTTTCTGATCGTTTTGAAGGAAAAATTTCACAAGAAGTTTTTGAGAGTGAATTATTAATTAATGTCCTTTTAATAATTGGCGCTGCAATTGTAGCTGGTATTTTTACTTTTTTAATGCGACAGACCATTATAAATGTATCTCGTTATATTGAGTATGATCTTAAAAATGAAATCTATCAGCACTATCAAATATTATCATTAAATTTCTATAAGTCCAACAGAACAGGTGACTTAATGAACCGAATTAGTGAAGATGTTGGTAAAGTGCGCATGTACGTAGGTCCAGCTATTATGTACACCATGAATACCATCACCTTATTTGTAGTGGCTCTGATTTACATGATAAGCACAGCACCTAAATTAACATTATATACACTTTTACCGCTTCCCATACTATCTTTCACAATTTATAAGTTAAGTCGATTGATAAATAAACGCAGTACAATAGTACAACAGTCATTATCAACACTTTCAACATACTCGCAGGAAACATTTAGTGGTATTTCGGTAATTAAATCTTATGGCATAGAATCGAGAACAAATACAGAATTTGATTCGCTATCAGCTAAAAACAGACAAAAACAAATCAACTTAACCAAAGTACAAGCCCTGTTTTTCCCGTTAATGATTTTACTTATTGGCATTAGCAATATTATAGTAATCTATGTTGGAGGTATGCAATATATTAATGGTGAGATTGAAAATATTGGTACCATTGCAGAGTTTATAATCTATGTAAATATGTTAACATGGCCAGTTGCAACTGTAGGTTGGGTAACATCTTTAATACAACAAGCTGAAGCATCCCAAAAACGTATCAATGAATTTTTAGATACTGCACCAGAGATAAAAAACAAAGCTGAGGAACTTACACCTATTAAAGGTAATATTGAATTTAAAAATGTATCCTTCATCTATCCTGATACCAATATTGAGGCTTTAAAAGATGTCAGTTTTAAACTAAATTCTGGTGAAACGTTAGCCATTTTAGGAAAAACAGGTTCAGGAAAATCTACCATACTCGATCTATTAGGACGACTTTACGATATTAACAATGGTTCTATTTTAGTGGATAAAACTGAAATTTCAAACCTCAACCTTTATAGTCTTCGTGAGAGTATTGGCTATGTGCCTCAAGATGCATTTCTATTTTCAGATACTATAAAGAACAATATTAAATTCGGAAAAGAAGATGCCACTGAAGAGGAAGTAATTGAAGCTGCAAAAAATGCCAGAGTCCATAAAAATATCGTTGACTTTAAAAATGGCTATGATACCATTTTGGGAGAACGTGGTCTTACATTATCTGGTGGACAAAAACAACGCTTATCCATAGCAAGAGCAATTATAAAAACGCCGGAAATTCTTTTATTTGATGATTGCCTATCTGCCGTAGATACTGAAACCGAAGAAAAAATACTAAAAAACCTAGTAAAACTAACTAAAGACAAAACAACCATAATCGTAAGTCATAGAATATCTTCAGCTAAAAATGCCGATAAGATAATTGTATTAGATGACGGTAAGGTAATTCAAACTGGAAACCACGAAACATTAATCAACACAGATGGTTATTACAAAGAACTCTATGTAAAGCAACTCTCAGAAAAAGAATTGCATTAATTTGTTTGTTTGTTTACTTTTTTTTTAGATTTTTGGGTTTCAATTATAAAAATAAAGATTGAGTTATGAGTGACTATGGAACGATGGACAAAGAAGAAATTTACTCTAAAGTAGTTCGTGCAGGAAGACGCACATATTTCTTCGATGTTAGAGCAACAAAAGCAGGAGACTATTATTTAACAATTACTGAAAGTAAAAAGTTTACCAATGATGATGGGTCTTACCACTACAAAAAGCACAAAATCTACTTATACAAAGAGGATTTTAGCGAATTTAGAGAGGTTTTGGCTGAAATGACAGACTACCTGTCTCTTATACACATCTCCGAGCCCACGAGACCGAGGC
>CAJXVG010000041.1 GCA_913061495.1 uncultured Winogradskyella sp. | reverse complement strand
CGAGATCAGCCTCGGTCTCGTGGGCTCGGAGATGTGTATAAGAGACAGTTTAAATATTTTCTTCATAAAAAAGACTGTGTGATTTTTGTACTAGCTTCTATTTATTATACGTAAAAGTCCGCATAATAGTTGGGATTCTATTAAATTTTAAGAAGATTTTAATGTATTCATTGGCTTTTATGCCAATTGTATTTCTTCATTAACTTTTAGCTTAAAGCGTTTTCTAAAAAGATAAACACCAAGGTATAAAAAAGGAGTATCCAAAGCAGCTACTAAAACCTTAAATAAAAAACCACTAATAAGCAATCCCTTGAAACTAGACCATGGTAAGACCTTAAAAAAACAGAGTAAGCTGATGATGGAAAGTGTGTCAATGAATTGTGATAGCCAAGTGGAAAAGTTGTTTCTGAGCCATAGATGCTTCCCATATGTCATTTTTTTCCAAAAGTGATAAAGTCTAATATCTATAAGTTGTGCTAAAAGATAAGCGATCATACTAGAGCCAACAGCAATAAGAGTTTTGCTGAATACCAATTTAAAGGTTTCATTATTTATGGGAGAATCAATAATTGCAGGTACATAATCTGCTACCATAATAATCCCAACAGAGAAAAGTGAAGCAAAAATCCCAGCAATTACCATATCGTTAGCACGTTTTTTACCATAAATTTCACTAATTAAATCGGTAATTAAAAAGGTAATGGGATAAGGCAAAATGCCAACTGAAATCTCAAACAATTTGGATCCAAAAATTTCAACCTCTAAAGGATACCAGTAAAAAAATTTTTGAAATATTAAATTTGAAACTACCAATGAAGTGATAAAAAGAGCACCTAAAAATAAGTATATACGTTGGGCTAAGAGCTTGTCTTTTAACTGCATTAAAAATGGTTGATAAATAGTTGTTGTAAAGATAATCTATTAAAAATTGTTTTAGTTATTTTGAACTTTCTATGAGACCGATCAAAACCATTTACATAGCATTAGGCAGTAACAAAGGCAACAAGTTAGAATATTTGCAGAGTGCCATTAATGCAATTTTTGAAAGTATTGGTGCAATAAAAAAAATTTCTAAAGTTTACAATACTCCAGCATTTGGGTTTGAAGGTGATGATTTCTACAACGTTTGTGTTTCAGTTGAAACAGAGTTGAAACCAAAGAAATTATTGAAAGCGCTTCAAACTATTGAAATTAAATTGGGTCGTGCGCAAAAAGCAACTCAACAATACCAATCTCGCGAAATTGACTTGGATATTTTGTTTTATGAAGATGAAATCATAGAAGAAAAAAACTTGATAATTCCGCATCCTGAATTACAAAAACGAAAGTTTGTATTGCAACCATTAATGGATATTGCAAAAAATGTAACACATCCTGTTTTAAACAAAACTATTGAAGCTTTGCTGGCTGATTGTGCCGATAATTCCAACATTGAACATGTCAATATCTGGTTAAAAAAACCTAAGCAAAGTTACAGTTTTGGTAATCATAATTACATTGCTATTGAAGGAAATATAGGAGCTGGTAAAACAAGTTTGGCCAAAAAAATAGCACAAGATTTTAATGCCAAACTTATTTTGGAACGTTTTGCAGATAATGCATTCTTACCAAAATTCTACAAAGAGCCAGAGCGTTATGCTTTTACTTTAGAAATGTCTTTTTTAGCAGACCGTTACCAACAAATTAGTGATGATTTGTCACAGTTAGATTTATTTAAGGATTTTATGGTAAGTGATTATGATGTTTATAAATCCTTGATTTTTTCAAAAATCACATTACCAGAGGATGAATTTAGGTTGTACCGTAAATTATTTCATCAGGTTTATAAAGATATTGCCAAGCCAGATTTGTATGTATATCTCTATCAAAACACAGAACGTTTGCAGGCAAATATCAAAAAGCGAGGGCGTAATTATGAAAAGGGCATTAAAGATGATTATTTAGAAAAAATCAATGCAGGTTATCTCGAATTTTTAAAAGGACACCCAGAAATGAACGTAAAGATTATTGATATTTCTGATAAGGATTTTGTAAAGTCTCGTGAGGATTATTTATGGTTGTTAGGTGAGGTAAATGACAACAACGCTGTTGATTAAAAACAGGTATAAAGTGTCGTGGTAATACAACCTTTGTCATTACCAAGAATGGTTTCGTTTAATATTTTCTCTTCTATAACTTTGAAGTTAAATGGAGGGTCTAACAACTTAACTCCACTGTTTTGTTTAAGACGTATTCCTTGACCAGAAATAATAGTTTTATTTGGAATAAAGTTGCCTTTTGGTAGGTGCTCTGTTAGAATTATATATTTATAGGAATCTAATTTTGGTATAATTTGTTGTATTTCCTTGTTTGATAAATGTTGAAGTACTTGTCGTAATATAATGCAATCTCCTGGTGGAAGTTTGTCTTTTGCAATGTCCAAACACAGAAACTCTAAGTTGTCTTCTCTAAATTTAGATGTGTTTCTTTCAATTAAATCTTTTACAATATCTATTGCAATATATTTGTTGACGAATTTGGCAAAGTGTTTTGCAATATTAAAATCTCCACAGCCTAAATCGCAAACCGTCAAAGAATTATTTTGGGATTTAAAAAACTCAATTACAGCATCTAAATAAGGCTGTACGATTTCTCTACGGTGAGAACCATAGCCAGAATAAAAATCAAATTCTTTTCCGCCCCAAAGATGCTGTTCGTAAATTTGTTGCATTACCGCTTTTGTTGGCCAAGGTTTCTTTGACATTTATTTTTTAGAATTTAGTTTGCTGTGCACATCCCAAACCACAATACCACAACTTACCGAAATATTCAAAGAGTGTTTTGTTCCATATTGCGGAATTTCAATAACCACATCGCTTGCATCAACCACATTTTGGGCAACACCTTTTACTTCGTTGCCAAAAACAAAAGCATATTTGGTTTTTGATTGAGGATTAAATGTATTTAACATCGTAGCACGTTCTGCTTGCTCAATAGAGCAAACTTTTATGCTTTCAGCTTTTAACTTTTCAACGAGGTTTATAGTGTTTTCTACGTACTCCCAATCTACTGTTTCTGTACTTCCCAAGGCTGTTTTTCGGATGTCATTATGTGGAGGAGTTGCTGTAATTCCGCACAAATAAATCTTTTCAATTAAAAACGCATCGCTGGTTCTAAACACAGAACCAATGTTGTTTAGGCTTCTAATGTTATCCAATATTATGATGATTGGAGTCTTTTCAGCAGCTTTAAATTCTGCAATTTCTAAGCGTCCTAATTCTTCATTTTTTAACTTTCGCATGTTGAAATCTTGGCTTTATTGTAGATAACTTATTGGGTATTCCTTTTATAAAACAAGGCTATTTGGCTAAATTAGCAAACTTACAATTCACACAAAAATAGAACTTAAAACTTAGAATACCATTGGCTAAAAAAGCAAAAAAAGAAACTCCATTAATGAAACAGTACAATGCCATTAAGGTTAAATATCCTGATGCGTTGTTATTGTTTAGAGTTGGTGATTTTTATGAAACCTTTGGTGGCGATGCCGTAAAAGCATCGAAAATTCTCGACATCATTTTAACCAAACGTGGAGCAGGTAGTGAAAGTGAAACCGAATTAGCAGGTTTTCCGCATCATTCATTAAATACATATTTGCCAAAATTGGTAAGAGCAGGTGAGCGTGTTGCTATTTGCGACCAATTGGAAGACCCAAAACAAACCAAAAAAATTGTAAAACGAGGTGTAACCGAACTAGTTACGCCAGGTGTGGCACTCAATGATGATATTCTTAGTTCAAAATCCAATAACTTTTTGGCTGCAGTCTATTTTGAAAAACAAAGAATTGGAGTCTCGTTTTTGGATATTTCAACAGGAGAATTTTTGACCTCCCAAGGCAATGCCGAATACATTGACAAACTGCTTCAGAATTTTAACCCAAGCGAAGTTCTGATTTCAAAAAAATGCCGAAAAGAATTTTCTGAAACCTTCGGAAATGACTTTCACACGTTCTATTTAGAAGATTGGGTGTTTCAAGCAGATTATGCCAATGAAACTTTAATAAAGCATTTTAATACAAAAACACTCAAAGGTTTTGGGATTGAAGATTTGTACGAGGGCATTATAGCATCAGGTGTGGTGCTACATTACTTAAGTGAAACACGGCATAACAAGTTAGAGCATATTGCCACGATTTCTAGAATCGCTACTGATGATTATGTGTGGATGGATAAATTCACCATTAGAAATCTTGAACTTTACAATTCTACCAATGCCAATGCTGTTACTCTAATTAATGTAATAGATAAAACTATTTCTGCGATGGGAGGCCGTACGTTAAAACGGTGGTTAGCACTTCCTCTCAAAAATGCTGAAAAAATAAAACAGCGTCATGAGGTTGTTCAATTTCTTTTGGATAACGAAAGAGTGCTTCAAAAGGTGCAAACCCAAATTAAACACATTGGTGACATTGAGCGCTTGATTTCAAAAATAGCAACGACTAAAGTGAGTCCACGAGAAGTTATTCAACTTAAAAATTCACTTGAAGCCATTGTTCCCATAAAATCAGTGGCAGAAGGTTGTGGCAATGAGGCTTTAAAAATTATTGGTGATGGTTTACACCGTTGCGATTTACTGCGTGATAAAATAAAAGAAACTTTAAACGAAGAAGCTCCTGTCAATGTATTGAAAGGAAACACAATTGCTAAAGGATTTTCGCAAGAATTGGATGAGTTAAGAGGTTTGTCGCAATCGGGTAAAACATATTTAGACAATATGTTGAAACGTGAAAGTGAGCGTACCGGAATTACGTCTTTAAAAATCGCATCAAATAACGTTTTTGGATATTACATTGAAGTCCGAAATTCACATAAAGACAAAGTTCCAGAAGAGTGGGTGCGGAAGCAGACTCTGGTGAATGCAGAGCGTTATATTACAGAAGAACTTAAGGAATATGAAGCTAAAATACTTGGTGCAGAAGAACGTATTTTAGCTATTGAACAACAATTGTTTGCAGAATTAGTCACGTGGATGCATCAATTTATTCTACCAGTGCAGCAAAATGCCCAATTGATTGGTCAATTAGACTGTTTGTGTGGTTTTGCAACTTTAGCAAAATCTAACAAATACGTTTACCCAAAGATTGATGACAGCTTTGATTTAGACATAAAAGATGGTCGTCATCCAGTTATAGAACAACAATTGCCAATTGGTGAGCCTTATATAGCAAATGATGTGTTTTTAGACAGGGAAAGCCAACAAATTATTATGATTACTGGGCCAAATATGTCTGGTAAATCTGCAATTTTAAGACAAACTGCTTTGATTGTTCTTTTGGCTCAAATTGGTAGTTTTGTCCCTGCGGATGAAGCAAGAATAGGTCTCGTAGATAAAATCTTTACGCGTGTTGGAGCAAGTGACAATATCTCAATGGGAGAATCTACCTTTATGGTAGAAATGAATGAAACAGCTTCAATTTTAAATAATATTTCAGACCGAAGTTTGGTGCTTTTAGATGAAATAGGAAGAGGAACGAGTACGTATGATGGTATTTCAATCGCATGGGCTATTAGTGAATTTTTGCATGAGCATCCATCAAAACCTAAAACCTTATTCGCAACGCATTATCATGAGCTAAATGAAATGTGTGAAACGTTTGATAAAATTAAGAATTTCAACGTATCTGTAAAAGAGTTAAAAGATAATGTACTTTTTGTGAGAAAATTAGTTGAAGGAGGAAGTGAGCATAGTTTTGGTATCCATGTGGCAAAAATGGCAGGAATGCCTCAACAAGTAATAAGACGCGCAAATAAGATACTTTCAAAATTAGAAAAATCACACTCTAGCGAGGAGTTAACAGATAAGGTAAAGACCTTAAAAGACGATTTGCAGCTAAGCTTCTTTAATTTAGATGATCCTCTTTTAGAAGATATTAAAGACGAAATTCTGCACACCGATATTGATACTTTAACACCAGTTGAAGCGCTGATGAAATTAAACGAAATAAAACGAATGTTGGTAAAGAAAAAGCAGGCCTAAAAATATTTATATTTATTTAGTAAAAAAGCCTTTGCTTTTATAAGAAATATTTTAAATTTGCATCCGCTTTTAGAGCGAAACAGTTCTTTTAAAAATTTGCGAAAGTAGCTCAGGGGTAGAGCATCACCTTGCCAAGGTGGAGGTCGTGGGTTCAAATCCCATCTTTCGCTCTATAAAATATATACCAATTTTTTGGTTGCAGCTGCAATCAAAATGCTGAAGTGGTGGAATTGGTAGACACGTTGGACTTAAAATCCAATGTCCATTAGGACGTACGGGTTCAAGTCCCGTCTTCAGTACAGAAGAAAGCTCAATCGTAAGATTGGGCTTTTTTTGTTTTTAAGTGTTTAATGTTTAAATAATAATTTTACTACCTTTTTTTATAATTTAAACTTTTTCCCATCAGCTATTAAAATCTATAGCAGATTGTTTAAAAAATTATATTGATATGTTATAAAATGTACTAAATCATCATTTTTATTAACTATTTAATCAATTATAATTATTTATTTCTCATTTAATTATTAATCTAATAAATTTAATGGTTATCAAAAACCATTGAATTTATGAAGCTATTTAAAATTGCACCATTCGCATTAGTTTTCTTTATATTTATTGTGCTTAGCAGCTTTTCAAAAAATGACTTAGATAGATTAACTGTTAACGGAAACGATTTTGTCAATAAAAAAGGAGAAACTTTTGTGTTTAGAGGACTAAATACTAGTGATCCGGACAAATTAGAAGCACAAGGACACTGGAATAAATCTTATTTTGAAGAAATAAAAAAATGGGGAGCAAATATTGTACGCATACCTGTGCATCCAACAGATTGGACTAAAAGAGGACAAGAAACGTATTTAAAACTTTTAGATGATGGTATACAATGGGCAACAGAGTTAGGATTATATGTAATAATAGATTGGCACAGTATCGGTAACTTACAAACAGAAATGTATCAGTCAGATAAATATGATACAACTCTAAAACAGACTTATGATTTTTGGAGAACTATTGCTTCTAAATATGGTAAAAATACTACTGTGGCATTTTACGAAATCTTTAATGAACCAACGACTTTCAATGGAACTCTAGGTACAGCAACATGGAAAGAATGGAAAACTATAAATAAAGAAGTTATAGGGATTATTAGAGCGAATGGAGGTGAAGGTATTCCGTTAGTAGCTGGATTTAATTGGGCTTACGATTTAACTCCTGTTCTAGATGATCCTTTAAATATTGAGGGAATAGGCTATGTAAGTCATCCTTACCCTCAAAAAAGGGATAGGCCTTGGGAAGAGCAATGGACCAAAGATTGGGGTTTTGTTAAAGAAAAATATCCTTTGATACTTACAGAAATTGGGTTTAGTGGACCCGAAGATCCTGGAGCTCACATACCAGTCATTAGCGATGAATCTTATGGTGATGCTATTACCAATTATTGTGATGAAAGAGAAATATCTTATGTAGTCTGGGTGTTTGATGCCGAATGGGCTCCGAGATTGTTTGAAGATTGGGATAGTTATAAGCCATCACGACATGGTACATATTTTAAGAAAAAACTACAAAGTTATAACTACGACTAATTTAAACCACATGGACAATGAGCGAAAATATTAATCGAGAAATAACACAATTAAAATCAGATGATGTTTTTCTAATTATAGATCGTGTTAAGCAAAAATTTGATTTTCCTATTCATTTTCACCCAGAATACGAACTAAATTTTATTCTTAATGGAAAAGGTGTTAGACGTGTAGTGGGAACATCCATGGAAGAAATTGATGATATAGAATTAGTTTTAGTAGGACCTAATTTAGAACATGGTTGGGAAACACATAACTGCACAAGCCAGAACATTTATGAAATAACCATACAGTTTCATGGCGATTTGTTTAATAATAAATTACTGTCATTAAAGAACTTTAAACCATTACAAGACTTATTTAAAAAATCTAAACATGGCATTCTTTTCGATAGAAACACAGCTATGAAGTTAATGCCAAGAATAAAAGAATTAAATTCTACGGATGGCGTTTCAGACTTTATAAAACTTTTAAAATTACTTGAAGAACTTGCAGATGCTAAAGCCCCAAGATTGTTATCCTCTAATGTAGTGAGAGATAGTGATTACGATAATAGCGATAGAATTAAAAAAGTTCAGGAGTTTATAAAACAAAATCATTCTCGTAAAATTTCACTCAAGGAGATCTGTGCTTTGGTCAATATGAGTCCAAGCTCGTTTAATAGATTTATAAAAAAACGTACAGGGAAAACGTTTATTGAATATATGAATGATGAACGTATAAGCCATGCCATAAAATTACTTATTGAAACAGATATGTCTATTGGTGAAATAGCCTATAAGTGTGGATTTAATAATATAGCTAACTTTAATAGATTTTTTAAGAAATCAAAAAATGTTACTCCAAGTGAGTTTAAATCAGAATTCAAATCAATTCAAAGGTTCAATAAAATTTCTTGAATTAATTAAGTGGTTTTTAAATCGTAAATAGTATTACAATTTGAAAATATACACTAAAAAATAAAAATAAGTTTACCCTATTTTTACATATGATCACAATGCTAAAATTTAGTTTTATTTCTGTTGTTTTAATTGTATTTTTTACTTGTAAAGAAACAAAAGTATCAATGCTAAATTATCAACCTTCAAATGAATTGTTTAATTATTCTGGCAGATATGAAGTGCTTCAAGATACTTCTGTTGGTTTAATCAGTTCTGCTTCTTATGTAGAGTTTAATGTAAAAGGAAATTCTATAAATATATACCTTCAAACAGAGTCATTAGACAGAAATTATTATGTGATTTCTGTAAATGACCACTATAATAAACGTTATAAGATTGAAGGAGATTCTATTCAGAAAATAACATTAGAATTACCTAATGCAGATCAAAACAAAATAGGAATTTATAAAGCTACGGAAGCATTTAATGACAAAATAATATTCCATGGTATTGATGCTGAAGCACTATTGCCTATGGAAAAAAAACCATTTAAAATTGAATTTATTGGAGATTCCATAACATGTGGAGCACTTTCTGATGATTCTGGTATTCCATGTAATGAAGGCGACTATCAAGACCAGCATAATGCCTATTTAGCTTATGGACCCAGATTAGCAAGACGGTTTAATGCAGATTTTGTGCTAAGTTCAGTTTCTGGGATGGGTATGTACCGCAATTGGAATGACGAAAACATAGAAGAAGCCATTATGCCTCAAGTTTATGACCATTTGTATTTAAATAAAGAAAACCCAAAACCTTATAATTTAGATTTTAAACCAGATGTTGTGAGTATTTGTTTGGGAACTAACGACATGTCTGATGGTGATGGTATAAAAGAACGACTGCCTTTTAATATTGAAAAATATACAGCTAGTTATATCAGTTTTGTAAAAAACATTTACAAACGCTTTCCGGAAACTAAAATCGCTTTGTTAAGTAGTCCAATGATTGATGGTGAAAAGAAAGATACTTTGATTTCATGCTTAAAACAAGTGCAAGAATATTTCAAAATTAATCAAGGTAAAAACATTGCATTGTTTCAGTTTGATAAGGTGTATCCAAATGGTTGTAATTACCATCCAAGTGTAGAAGAACAAAATGATATGGCAAATGCATTAGAGCCTTTTTTTAAATCAATATTAATTAAAGAATAATATGTACACAGCTTCAGAAAATAGATACGATACCATGCCTTACAGACGCTCTGGAAAAAGTGGATTGTTATTGTCCGAAATTTCATTGGGATTATGGCATAACTTTGGAGATGTGGATAAGATTGACAATGCTAAAGAAATCCTTCACACAGCTTTTGATAAGGGGATTACACATTTCGATTTAGCAAATAATTATGGTCCACCACCAGGTTCTGCAGAAGAGAATTTTGGTAAAATTTTAAAGCAAAGTTTTTCTAATTATAGAGACGAATTAATTATCTCAACCAAAGCAGGTTGGGGAATGTGGCCTGGACCTTATGGCGATTTAGGGTCTAAAAAATATTTGGTAGCCAGTTTAGATCAAAGTTTAAAACGTATGGGTTTAGAGTATGTAGATATATTTTATCACCATCGTCCAGATCCTGATACACCTTTAGAAGAAACCATGTCTGCATTAGATTTAATTGTTAGACAAGGAAAAGCACTTTATGTAGGTATTTCATCTTATAATGCGGAAGAGACTAAAAAAGCTTCAAAAATTTTAAAAGAATTAGGAACACCTTGTTTAATTCATCAACCACGATACAATATAATGGATCGTTGGGTAGAAGATGGATTGCTTGATACCTTGGAAGATGAAGGAATCGGCTGCATTCCGTTTTCACCTTTAGAACAAGGTATTTTAACTTCAAAATATTTAAGCGGAATCCCTGAAGATTCAAGAGCTGCAAAATCCACAGGTTTTTTACAATTAGACGAAGTCACTTCAGCTAAAATAGAACAAGCAAAACAGTTAACTAAAATTGCTGAAAACAGAAATCAAACCTTAGCACAAATGGCTGTTGCATGGCTATTAAAGGATAAACGTGTCACTTCTGTATTGGTTGGTGTAAGTAGTAAAAAACAATTATTAGATAATCTTGGTGCTTTAGAAAATAAAACGTTTTTAACTTCAGAATTAGAAGCTATAGAAACAATTTTGAAATAACTATGAAACGAGGCATACTATATATCATATTTTTCATGTCTAACGTTATGTTGGCTAATGTGTCATTGCCTTCCATTGTTTCGGATCACATGGTTTTACAACAGAACGAAGATGTGAAATTTTGGGGATGGGCAAGCCCAAATGAAGAAGTACAAATTAAACCATCTTGGACTGATGAGGTTTACAAAGTAAAAGCAACAAATCTTGCAAAATGGGAAATCAATATTAAAACACCAGAAGCTGGTGCTACCTATTCCATAACCATTACAGGTTATAACGAAATTATTATAAACGATGTTTTAATAGGTGAGGTTTGGTTATGTTCTGGGCAATCTAACATGGAAATGTCTGCATCTTGGGGAATTAAAGATGGAGATGAAGAAGTCTCGAAAGCGAATTATCCAACCATACGATTTTTTAGAGTAGAAAAATCTTCTGCAGATTATCCGCAAGAGCATATCATCGGGAAATGGGAAGTTTGCACACCAAAAACCATGAAAAACAATAGTGCTGTAGCATATTTTTTTGCACAGAAACTACAAACAACCTTAAAAGATACACCAGTTGGTTTAATCATTTCAGCTTGGGGAGGCACACCTGCCGAAATTTGGATGCCTAAAGAAGTTTTTCAAAGTAACCAAGTATTGGACGAAGCTGCAAACCAGCACAAACCGGATGAATGGGGACCTATTAAACCATCAAAAGCCTTTAACACAATGATTTATCCCATTATAGGCTATAATTTATCGGGAACACTTTGGTATCAAGGAGAAAAAAATGTGGGTTCTTTAGTATATGACCAAGTGCTTTCTGCTTTAATTGACTCTTGGCGAGATTTATGGCAAGATGATTTTCCGTTTTATATTGTTCAAATTGCTCCTTATGATGATGGTTATGAACATTTTGGAGGTGTAAAAATTAGAAACGCTCAACGCATAATTGCCAATAATAAAGAAAACACTGAGATAGTTGTTGTTTCTGATGTTTCACCAACAGATGATATTCATCCAAAAGATAAAAAGTCAGTAGGCATTAGGTTAGCTAACCTAGCTTTAAAAAAATATTATAAAGTCATTGATAGCTTAGTGGAGCATCCACAGGTTGATAGTGTAGCTTTTAATAAGAAAAAAGCAATGGTTCATTTTAAAAATGCTGAAGGACTATATATAAGCGGAAACACTTCTTTGTTCGAAATAGCTGGAGAAGATAATGTGTTTTATCCTGCACAAATAAAGTTAAAAGATCAAACTATAATAGTGAGTTCTAATAAAGTAAAACAACCAACAAGAATAAGATTTGCTTGGGGAAACGCATTACAATCCAATGTATATAATAGAGCTGATTTACCAGCATCAAGTTTTATTACTGAACAATAAATTTCATACTATGAACATTTTAAGACACTACATAATTTTAGCTTTAACTCTAATTGTATTAACTAATTGTAAAGCTCAAAAACCAACAAAAATGAGTAAAAAGAACACCATAGAGCAAAAAATAAACACATTGTTAAGCCAAATGACCATTGAAGAAAAAGTAGGTCAGATGAATCAATACAATGGTTTTTGGGATGTTACAGGACCTGCACCAGAAGGAGGAAGTGCCGAAAAAAAACATGAGCATTTACGCAAAGGTTGGGTTGGTTCTATGTTGTCTGTAAGAGGCGCAAAAGAGGTAAGAGCCGTTCAAAAAATTGCTGTAGAAGAGTCGCGTTTGGGAATACCATTAATTATTGGTTTTGATGTGATTCATGGTTACAAAACACTGAGTCCTATTCCGTTAGCAGAAGCTGCGAGCTGGGATTTAGAAGCTATAAAAAACTCTGCACATATTGCTGCAACAGAAGCATCTGCTTCAGGAATAAATTGGACATTCGGTCCAATGGTAGATATTTCTAGAGATGCACGTTGGGGACGCGTTATGGAAGGAGCAGGTGAAGATCCATTTTTAGGAAGTAAAGTAGCAGCAGCTAGAGTAAAAGGGTTTCAAGGAGACGATTTGTCGGCTACTAATACCATTGCTGCATGTGCAAAACACTTTGCAGCTTATGGGTTTTCAGAATCTGGCAAAGAATATAATACTGTAGATATCGGCACATCAACACTACACAATATGGTTTTGCCGCCATTTAAATCGGCTGTAGATGCAGGAGTTCGTACACTTATGAATTCCTTTAATGAAATAAATGGTGTTCCTGTAACCGGAAGTTCTTATTTGCAACGGGATATTTTAAAAGACGAATGGAAGTTTGATGGTTATGTGGTATCAGATTGGGCTTCAATTAATGAAATGATAAATTGGGGACACGCAAAAGATAAACGAGAAGCAGCAAAAATAGCTGCAATTGCTGGTTCAGATATGGATATGGAAGGTAATGTTTATATTGAAGAATTGACACAATTGGTTAAAGACGGTGTTGTAAATGAAAGTATTTTAGATGATGCTGTCCGTAGAATTTTACGTGTAAAATTTGAATTAGGATTATTTGACAATCCGTATAAATATTGTGATGAAACTTTAGAAAGAGAAACTATTGGAAGTCAAAAAAATCATGATGCTGTATTAGATATGGCAAAAAAATCCATCGTTTTATTAAAGAATGAAAACAACTTGTTACCACTAAAAAAAGAAGGTAAAACAATAGCTTTAATTGGTGCTTTAGCAAATGATAAAACAAGTCCTTTAGGGAGCTGGAGAATAGCATCTGACGATGAAACAGCAGTTTCAGTATTAGAAGGTATGCAAGCCTACAAAGGAAATATATTGACTTATGCTAAAGGTGCAGATGTAACCATTGGTAAAGCAGAATTTATCCAAGAAGTAAAAATCAACACCACTGACAAAAGCGATTTTGAGGAAGCCATTAATACTGCAAAACAAGCTGATGTTGTAGTTATGGTATTGGGAGAGCACGGTTTTCAAACAGGTGAAGCAAGAAGTAGAACAAACTTACAATTGCCAGGAGTGCAACAAGACTTATTGGAAGAAGTTTATAAAGTAAACAAAAACATCGTTTTAGTCTTAAATAATGGTCGTCCATTAGCAATTACTTGGGCTGATGAAAATATTCCTGCAATTGTTGAAGCATGGCAATTAGGAACCGAAACAGGAAACGCTGTTGCGCAAGTTTTATATGGTGATTATAATCCTAGTGGTAAATTACCAATGACGTTTCCTAGAAATGTTGGGCAAGTACCAATTTATTATAATTATAAAAATACAGGTCGTCCAACAGATAAGGATGGAAATGTATTTTGGTCGCATTATAGTGATGTTGAAAATACACCTTTATATCCTTTTGGATATGGATTAAGTTATACAACATTTAAGTATTCGGATTTAAAATTGAATACAACATCAGCAGTAATAGGAGAAGATATTTCAGTTTCAGTAAATGTGACCAATACAGGAAACTTTAACGGAAAAGAAGTGGTTCAGTTATATATTAGAGATTTATTCGGGAGTGTTACACGTCCTGTAAAAGAATTAAAAGGTTTTGAACTAGTTGAATTAAAAAAAGGTGAAACAAAAACCGTAGCTTTCACTTTAAATAAAGAAACGCTAGGCTTTTACAATAATGACGGAAAATATATTGTCGAGGCTGGAGACTTTAAAGTTTTTGTTGGTGGAAGTTCCAATACATCCCTTGAAACTACCTTCGAGTTAACTAAATAAATTTGCTCTGAAAAAATTAATAGTTAACTGTTTTATTTTAGTAGCATAAATCAAAATAGTTATTGTCAATCTCAAATGAAAACAGAAACAGCATCTCTAGGAATTTTTGAAAATAGAATTGATATAGGTAATCCTAAAAACATAGGAGATGTAAGTTATAATATTGATACACAAGAATATATTATTTCTGGAGCAGGCTCCAATGTTTGGTTAGTTAGAGATGAGTGTCAATATTTATACACTTCAATACAAGGCGATTTTATTGTAAGAGCTCATATGAAATTTAAAAGTAAAGGCATTGATCCTCATAGAAAAATAGGTTGGATGGTGCGTAATAATTTGAGTGATAATTCGCCTGAAGTACATGCTTCTATTCACGGAGGTGATGGATTAACAGCATTACAATACAGAAGAATAGATGGAGGAGACACTGAGCAGATAGTAGAATCTGTGGATAAATTACCAGATGTAGTTCAATTAGAACGAAGAGGTAATGATTATTACATGTCAACCGCAAATTTTGGTGAGCCGTTTGTAACTACCAAATTAGAAAATGTTCCTTTAAAAAATGAAGCATTTGTTGGTTTATTTGTTTGTTCGCATAATGAAGATGTAATTGAAACAGCTGTGTTTAGTAATGTTCGTATCATCAAACCTGTAGATCCAAATTTTGAGCCATACAGAGATTATATTGGGAGTGTTATGGAAACGATGAATGTTGAAACAGGAAAACGAAAAGTTTTATTTACTTCTGCACATTCATTACAAGCACCAAACTGGGTTAATGATGATAAAAAGTTAGTGTATAATTCTAACGGATATTTATATAGCTATTCTTTTGAAACAGGTATCTCTAAACAAATCAATACAGGATTTGCAGTTAATAACAATAATGATCACATTTTCTCTTTTGACGAAAAGTTATTAGGAATAAGTCATCATAACCAAGATGATAATGGTACTTCATCAATATATATTATGAATCCTAAAGGCGATTCTTTTCCCCGAAAAATTACACACGATGGTGTTGGAGCTTCATATTTACATGGAATTTCACCAGATAATAAAACCATTATTTATACAGCAAACAGAAAAGGTAAATATGATATTTATGGAAGTCATATTGAAACTCGAGAAGAATTTCAGTTAACAGACACAAAAGATTTAGATGATGGTAGCGAATATTCACCTGATGGAAAATATATTTATTTCAATTCTAATCGAACAGGAAATATGCAGCTTTGGCGTATGAGAGCTGATGGCAGTAATCCTATACAGTTAACTTTTGATACCAATTACAAAGATTGGTTTCCTCATATTTCACCAGATGGAAAATGGATAGCATTTATCTCATTTCCGCCTACTATTGCATTTGGTGATCACCCTTTTTATCAACATTGTACTTTGCGTTTAATGCCAACAGATTTAAGTGAAAAGCCTAAAATTATTGCCTATTTATATGGTGGACAAGGCACAATAAATGTGCCTAGTTGGAGTAAAGACAGTAAACATATTGCTTTTGTAACAAATACTGATTAGGTACTATTGCTTAATCAGTTTTATAGATTTTTGTCCTTTATCAGTATTAAAAACTGCAAAATAAAACCCTGAAAATGTGATACTTTTTCCTATAGAACAATTTTGATGACATTCGCCTTTTTCAATAATTCTTCCAAAAAGGTCGTATATAGTATAGGTAAGAAGTTCTTCTGAAGTTATGCTTATTTCATTTTTAAAAGGGTTAGGAGAAGCTATAATATTTGGTAGTTCTTGTTCATTTATTGATAGAGAACCACTAACATCAACAAACTTAGACAGTAACCGTATATAGGCTACTTGGTAACCATTACTGTTTTCAGTAACTTCCCAAGAATTCATTGGCCAACTCGTATTAAAATCGTCGTAGGCTTTTTGCTTTGGTTGCCCATTAATTCTAGCTACTTGGTTAGCATCACAAGTTTCACTACCACAACCAGAAGGGCAACAACCATCCCAATTATAAGATGGGTTTGGTCCGCCAACTAAATAACCTGGAGCAGGACCATATAAATCATTTTGCACATTATCCCATTCAGTTCCATTTCCAAACCAAGTATGGTAAAATTCGTTAACACCATTATCTGCACCATAATCATACATGTTAGATAAATAGCAGAAATTTAATGGGTTAACACCATTTATATAATGAATATAGCGTTCTGCAGCTTTAAGAGCGTTATCATCGTTTATAGTATTAATTTGATAGTTTACATAGTCTGTAAACATTAAACCTTTTCTGGATTTTGTGCCGTTACTTCCCCAGACATAATCTGCAAGATGAGCTAAATATGGATCTGTTTCATTCGTAAAACCGCCAAAATTATTAGCAGTATTCATCGCGTTTGCATACGTATTTTTAATGGTGTTTGCTACTGTAGGAGTCGCAGTAGGAATTGATGTATAATACAATAATGTTTCTTGATTCTCTTGTTCAAAAGAATAGGCATAATTCCACTGTATTAAATGCATATTTTGATAATTGTTATCTATATAAGTTTTATAAGTATTATCTAATGTTAAATCATATAGATGGATTGCTGCACGCATTTTATAAGCAAAACGACCATCATTGTCTGTTTCTTGTTGTCCTGCTCCAATACCCACAGAGTTATAAGAAGCACTATTATTTTCCCAAATTACATTTGGGTTATTTTCTGCCCAATTCCAAGCATTAAGTGCGCTTAGCTGCAAGGTAGTTGCGTATGCAGTGTTACCTAATTCGCTAAAAATTTTAGACCCAAGAGCAAATGCTACCGTAGAAGCTAAAGTACACGATGTGTTTACAGCACCATATAAACTTTGACCTGTAGCAGAAGATGGAGGAGAAGCATGATCTAAATCGACAATACTTATCATTGATCCATTGGTTTCTTGTAAGCGCAATAAATGATCCATTCCCCATTTTATTTCATCAATAATATCTGGAATTCCATTACCGGAATATGGTAAATCATAGTCATCTGTCCAAGCATTAGGTTGCTCTTGGTAAGCTTTTAGTAAATCTACAATATAGTTCGCTGTCCAAGTTGTGTATTTATTATAGTCACCTGCATCATACCAACCACCACTTAAATCTTTTTCAGTTGTAGCATCGTTGGGTGAGTCCCAACGTCTTGCTTGTGTGTCTTGTAAATTTCCCATATGGCTTGCGCCATCTGCCCAATTGTTTCCAGCATAAGTAGTTTCTTTTGCATAACCAGCTCTTTGATAGTAAAAGGTGCGAACCGCATGTTTTAAGACGTCTTCATAAACGTTATCTGCAATAACAAAATCATAGGATTTTAAATTCTGGTTTATATCTAAAACATAGTATGTTCCAGGAGTTGTAAAAGCAGAAAAATCGAACCACCAAACTCTGTCTCCTGAAGAAGGGTCTTCTGCTCCCGAATTATAAGGTACAGAATTTCCTAAAAACACTTGTGTATTTGTGGTGGCCTCTACTATTGCATAAGAAAAACTAGGAGCAAAAGACTCAGATGCATCATAGCCTGTTAATGGATCTCTGAGTACAGCTATTTTTTCTGAATTAGGCCTGTAACCAAATTGGTCAATTACTATATATTTAGACTGGGTTTGAGAGCTAAGTATTAACGGAATACTAAATAGGATTGAAAAAATATAAGCTTTCATAGAAAAATCCTTTTTATTAAAAATACAAAATATTGAGTTGAGCTTTTTTAGCATTTAAAAATGTCCCAAAACCTTATTTGGTTTTTTCTAGTTTTTTCAAACTACTCAGCTAATATTAAATTAAATTTTTTAATCAAATCTAATGTTGAAATATCTGATACAAAAACAGTGTTTAACCCTTGTGGTTCTTGTGGTGGATCGGCTGTAAAATCATCACCATGTTTCCACTTTCCGTTATCAGGATCTGTTAGTGCAAAACCTCCAAACCCCCAAAAATTTAAACCTGCTAAAGCTCCTTGATTGGCTTTGCTTTTCTCAATTTCCTTAAAAATAGCTTTATAAAAGATATCTCTATTTTCTATTGAGGCATCAAGAGATAAACTTTCTTTTTCTCTTGGGAAACCAAACTCTGACATTACTATTGGTTTATTAAGTTGATTTGCAGTAATTATATGCTCATTCATATATTTTATTGCATTTGTAATTGAAGTTTGAGTTGATTCTTTTTCATTATCAATATTATACCAACCCCAATTTTTTGGCCACATATGCATTGCTAAATAATCTATATTGTTATTATCATGCAATCTTTGATACATGTCAATATCTTGTAAAAAACCATGTTTCCCCTCAGTTCCCGTAGATACTAATTGATTTGGTGCAGATTCTTTAATTATTCTAACAGTTTCATTTAACCAACTACCAAAAGCGTCTTCATGATCAGATGTCATTAATACTCTAGGTTCATTAGCCACTTGCCAAGACATAATTGATGGGTCATCTACGTACTTAATGTTTGTATAAGAATTTGTACGACCAATAATAAATTTTATGTGTTTATAGTAGGCTTCCATACAAGGCTCGCAACTATGAAATTGCTTTGTGTAATTCATGTATTCATCCCAAGAGTATTGCTCTAAAAAAGGGTTGGGTACTTCTCCGTAACCATTCCATTTTAAATATTCAGACATGCCGCCAGACCAAATCCAATTGTTATTTAAATATAAAACAGCATACATATTTCTCTGTCTCATTTCTGCTAATAAAAAATCTAATCCATCCAATAAATCTTCGTTATAAACACCTTGTTCTGGTTGTAAAGCTGGGTAAACTCTAGAATCTCCTCCATCACCTTCTGCGCCAACTAAAATGCGAAGATTATCAATACCTACAGATTTCATTAAATCTAATTCTTTAATTAGACGTTTTCTGTCGCCATTTTTTTTTGCTCCTATTAAAGGGCCATACCAATAGTTGGCTCCAACAAAATAATAGGGCTTTTCACCTTTATAAAATTTGGTGTTATTTACTGTTATAAAATCAGATTTTTCTGGCGTTTCATCGAATATGTATTTTTTACTTTTACAAGAAAACAACACTATGATACAAAGACCTGTTACTATAATTTTAAAGTTTTTCATTATCATTATAAAATTTTATTCTGGTAATTCATACATATTAGGCAATTCATTTTGCAAAATAGATCTGGGTTTGTTTATAAACTCTAAAAAGTCTGTAGTAGTAGATAAACCAGGAGCTGGAGTACAATAAGTGTCTGCAGTGTTGGTCCAAAACATCATAAAGCCTATTTCGACATTATTTTCGGATAAGGCATTATATAGATGATTAGAATAAAATCCTGAAATAGGATTGTTTTGACCAGGAGTTACAAAAAAACAAGATTCTGTTAATGCTGCAATTTTAACCCTCTCCTTTGCAATTTCTGTAAGGATTTGAAGTTTTTCGTTTGCATTATCTAAAGCCATTTGTCCTTGGTTATTAAAATCACCATAATTATCCATACCAAGTATATCTACATAAGCATCACCAGGATATCTGCTTAGATATTCACCAGTTGAGAAAAAATTATTATCTGGTGAAAACGCAAATAGGATATTGTTAACATTTAAAGTATCTCTTAAATAGGTTACAGTAAACTGCCATAAAGTTTTATATTCTTGTGGTGTGCAATATGCTGCTCCCCACCAAAACCAATCTCCATCAAACTCATGGAAAGGTCTAAATATAAAGGGAACTAATTTTCCGTCACTGCCAACCATACTATTGGCAACTTCAGCTATTTTTTGAAGTTTTTGTTTATAATAATCGTGATTTGTTCCTTCTGGTAGGATACTTTTAAAAGCATTATCTTTTTGAAATTGAGTCATTTCGCTGGTATAAAAATGGTCTCCTTCATATGGTTCTCGCATATGCCAGCAAAATGTATTTATCATACCTTTATTACTGTCTCTTATACACATCTCCGAGCCCACGAGACCGAGGCTGAT
>CAJXVG010000040.1 GCA_913061495.1 uncultured Winogradskyella sp. | reverse complement strand
ACGAGATCAGCCTCGGTCTCGTGGGCTCGGAGATGTGTATAAGAGACAGCATTTTGAAGTATCTGAACGTAAAATTCTACTTCGAATCATGGATTTGGTCATGGTTTTTCTTGGAATTTATGGTCTTCAACTTTTTTTCAATTTCAATTACCTTTTAATAAATTGGCAAAATATTTATCAATTCATTTTATTAGGTGCTTATATTACTGTTTTTGCTACAATTTTTGAATTATACGATTTACAAAAAGCAAGTCGGTTAGATATAACCTTCAGAAACACGGTTATAACAGCATCAATAGTTGTGCTGTTTTATTTATTGACACCATACTTCTCACCAATATTGCCTGAAGAGCGACTTCAGATTCTCTATTTTTACTTGAGTATAATTGTTGCAATTTCTTTGTGGCGCTTGGCTTATATATATCTCATTGAGTCGCCACGCTTTCATAAAAGAGTACTGTTGGTAGGAGAGGTTTCAAATATTGAAAGTTTGGTGGCTGCCCTAAATACTTCTGACCCTAATTATAAAATAGTAGGCTTTATAAATAGTGAAGCTTCCAAACCTGAAGCGGTGAAGTTTAACGGTTTGAAAGAATTCAATGCAGAAGATTTTTTGGAAATTATTCAAAAAGAACACATTTCAGAAGTATTGGTAGCAAGCTTTAATACGGAAGCTATCATATCTGAGGTATATCACGATTTAATGTTGTTATTGGAACGTGGTTTTAAAATACGTGAGTACACACAGGTTTATGAAGAATTGCTTCATAAAGTGCCTATTCAATTTGTGGGTAAAGATTTCTACAAATACTTTCCTTTTAGCAGAAGTAACGAGAACAAATTATATATTTTTTTCCAACGAACTTTTGATATTTTATTTGCCATTTTTGGGATAGTATGCGGCATTCTACTTATTCCGTTTATAGTTATAGGTAACTTAATTGGTAACAAAGGTCCTCTTTTTTACACACAAGAACGTGTTGGTAGAAATAGTAGGCCATTTAAAATAATAAAACTACGTACCATGATTGTCAATGCTGAAGTTGATGGTGCTAAATGGGCTAAAAAAAATGATAAACGTATTACTGTGTTCGGTAATTTTTTGAGACGAACACGATTAGATGAAATTCCACAATTTTACAATGTTTTAAAAGGTGAAATGAGTGTAATTGGACCTCGACCAGAGCGACCATTTTTTGTTAATGAGTTATCTCGAATAATCCCTTTCTACGAAACCAGACATATTATAAAACCAGGTCTTACAGGTTGGGCACAGGTAAATACCAGATACGGATCTTCAATTGATGATAGCCTTATAAAACTGCAATACGATTTATATTACATTAAACACAGAAGTGTGTTTTTAGATTTTAGTATTGCCGTAAAAACGTTGAGCACCATTCTATATTACAGAGGGCAATAGGAACTAATGGCTTTTATAATATTTTAAAAGATAAATATATCTAAAAGCTAAAGCTATAAGCAAAGGAATTAACCCAATAGCAAAAACCTGAACTCCTACAACCCAATGTAAAGTCATTAAACAGAACATAAGAATTAAAAATTTTAAGTAACCTTTAAACCAGTTCTTTATATCTTTTCTGAATAATTGGCCAATTACAAGTAAATTTAAAGGCATTGCCCAAAGTAAATTATAATTATAAGCTGTTGCGGTATGATCTGTAGCAAACCATAACAAAAGCACCAAAACGCCTATCAATCCTGTTATGGTAAAAATGACAATATCCAACCATTTAGACCTTGTGTTGTTTTTTGAATCACGATAGGTGATAAACCCAATTATAAGTCCCAAAATTCCCATAATTACAATCGGACTCAAAACAACATTGGAGTCAAACTTTTCTGTTTCATTTTGAAAAAGAACAGATTCAGATTTTACGAGTTTTTTTGAATCGCTAAGCTTGGCCTCACCAAAAAAAGCATGGATATATTTAGGTAGAAACATTTGTTCCTCTGGTGTGGCTTCCCTGTCTATTATTGAGCCCAAAGCGATATCAATCCCAAAACTTCCCCAAGTATTTAAGCCAACGTGTTCGTGGATTAATTCTCTAAAGGTTTTAGTTTCGTAATCATTGGGCAAATCAAAATTTATTTTATTTGCTGTAGCAACTTGGGTCACATCCTTAATGCGAGTTGCACAATTGTCATAGAAAAAGTCGTAAAGATATTTTCTGTTTTCAGGTTTATAATTGTTTTCTAAATAATCAAACAGTTTTTGTTTTTCTGAAATTGAAAGATTTAAAATTTGTTGTTTTATAGTACGATTGTGATGAACATAAAACCCGTAGAAATTAGTATAATTATTTCGGCTTATAAGATATTTGAGTTTTCCTTGTGCAAATTTTAAGTAGAAATTTGGTGCATCAAAATCGTACTGACCGTAACCGTAAACTAAATCCAAGCCCAATTTTTCATCTTTTATCCTAAATGCGTTGTGCCCAAAAGCGTCGTTCAAAGATGCTCCAGGACCAACGGTTAACACTGAAACTGTGGTATTGTTTGAAAGTCTAATTTCCTGGGCGTAAGTTGAAAATAAAATAAAAAGAAAGAAAAGAAAAGATAATTTTAGTTTCATAAAGTAAACTATCTAAAGACACTAAAGTCTATTTTTAAAGAAAATACATTAGAATACAAAGCTGCACTTTGGTCTCCAATATCTGTAAAAGCATAATCAATATGAATGCCTTTGTACTTAAAACCTACACCAAAGTTAGGCTGAAAGGTAAGTTGTTCAGAATTATCAATCTGTAATTCGTTCTGAAAATTACCAACGCCTCCTCTAAGAAAAACCAATTCGGTATAACCAAATTCAAATCCCAAAGCCGGATTAATGCTTGCAAATGAAGTTGAAATAATATCATTGTTTTCAGCAAAGCGAACATTTAGATTTGCAGCTGCTAACAATGAATAGTCATAATTGAAAACCCATTTTTTGGAAGCGCCAATTTGTAATTTCGGAATCGTGATTTCTGTGGTTTCAGGCAATTCTTGGTTTTGTCCTTCAACTGCGCCACTAATGTCTTCAAACTTATCTTCGTCAATGGTCCATGCATTATATGTAGTTGTGATGTCTCTCGCCATTATACCAAATTTCCAATCCTTATCAGTTTCAAATTGAATTCCTGCATCCAAACCAAAACCCCAAGATGATGCAAAATCACCAATAATTCGTCGTATTATTTTTGCATTTATCCCAAAATTTAAACCATCTAAAGGTAATTTTCTGGCATATGAAAATGTAAGTCCGTAATCAGCTGTAGAAAAAGTACTAATGCGGTCGTAATTAATGTTGCCTTGATCGTCAATTAATTGTGTAGTGTCCAAAATATCATCAACACCAAAACGGATTAATGAAATACCAACAGCACTTCTATCATCTAGTGGCATGCCATAAGCAATGTAATTGTAGTTGGCTATGTTTGCAAAATAGCTACTGTGCATTAAGGCGAGTTGGTTGTCTTCGAGGTGGACTAAACCAGCGGGATTCCAATACCCAGAATTTACATCTGCTGTTTGGGAAACTACAGCATTACTCATGCCTAAAGCAGCAGCATCAACACCAATATTCATAAATTCGTTAGAATATTTTCTAGTAGTTTGAGCCGTAGCAAGGAATGTGGTGAGTGTTAAGATAATTACATAGTAATTTTTCAACAGCAATTTTTTTTACAAAGATGCATAATATTTTTCTATCTATTTAACTGATAAAGTGCATTCTTATTGTTTTAGACCCAAATACTTTTATATTTTTACACAAACTAATGTTATGGGTTTAAAATACCATATACCCAATGCGGTAACACTTTTAAATTTATTTTCAGGATGCGTAGGCGTTATTTTTGCTGTACACGGTAATTTTGTGCTAGCTGCATTCTTTGTGTTTTTGGGGATTTTCTTCGATTTTTTTGATGGGCTTTTGGCTCGTAAACTAGGTGTGCAAAGTGCACTTGGCATTCAATTAGATTCTTTGGCAGATTTGGTAACAAGTGGAGTAGTGCCTGGAATTATAATGTATAAATTAATGGCCATGTCCATTGGTGTTAATGATTTTGTTATTTTTAATGAGGGTTGGGGAGATACATTGAGTTGGGAAGGTGGTAGATTGTATATTTTACCTTTAATAGGCTTGTTGATTCCTCTTGCTTCTGCATATCGTTTGGCTAGATTCAACCTGGATGAAGACCAACAGACTTATTTTAAAGGTTTGCCAGTGCCAGCAAACACATTGCTTATTCTATCCTTGCCACTTATATTAGAATACCAGAATAGTGATTTAATGAATTCAATTATCGTCAACAAGTGGTTTTTAATAGGATTGACATTATTGAGTTGCTATCTATTGAACAGTAATATTAAGCTATTTGCATTAAAATTTAAAACGTGGAGTTTTACAGTAAATGCAGTACGGTATATTTTCTTAATATTATCCGTAGTAGCACTAATTGTATTGCAATTTGCAGCCATTCCTTTAATTATAATGCTGTACATAATTTTATCTCTATTGGATAGAAAGAACATTAACCAAACCCAACTATAAACTATGGCTCAAGTTATCTTTACCCTACTAATGCTTATTTTGTTGCAAGCAGTTTTAGGATTTGACAATTTGCTTTACATTTCTTTGGAATCTAAGAAAGCACCTCATAAAGAACAAAAACGAGTAAGGAAAGTTGGAATTTTAATAGCAATAGTACTTAGAATTGTTCTATTATTTGTTTTGGTGTCTATTATCGATTTTTTCCAAGAACCATTTTCATTTTTAACAGGAAAACTTGAAAACGTAGTTGACTTTGCTTTCAACGGTCATAGCCTTATTGTATTAGCTGGTGGCGGATTTATTATTTATACTGCCATTAAAGAAATTTGGCACATGATTTCCTTAAAAGATTTAGACCACGATGTTGAAGGTGACAATAAACGAATGAAATCTGCCAATGCAGTTATTACAAGTATTGTGATAATGAATTTAGTGTTTTCTTTTGATTCTATTTTAGCAGCGATTGGGTTGACCAATGAAATTGAAAATTCCACTACGGCATTTATTGTTATGGCAATTGCAATTGTTGTTAGTGGATTGTTAATGCTATTCCTAGCAGACAGAATATCGAGTTTTTTAGCAAAAAATAGGATGTATGAGGTATTAGGACTTTTTATTTTGTTTATTGTAGGGATAATGCTTGTGACCGAAGGAGGCCATTTGGCCCATTTAAAGATTTTTGGAAACGAAATAGTACCTATGAGTAAAACGACATTCTACTTTGTAATCGCTGTTTTAGTTATCGTAGATATAGTACAAGGCCGTTACCAAAAGAAGCTTGTGGGAGAGAAATTAGCTGAAAAATCAAACCAATCAAACTTAAAATCATGAAAAAGAAAATTAGATTTAAACAGTTTACAAAGATTTTCTTAGTCTTGGCCGTAATTCAATTTGTCATTGTATTGGCAGATATGTTTTTACATAGAGCAGATAATACATTTTCCGCTGCCACTTCTGTTGTTATTGGAGTTTTTAGTCTTCCAATAAACTTAATTCATTCCAGTCTTCCGTTTTACACGTCAGAAGGTTTACACATGAGAATTGCTCTGTGGATATTGAATTTAATTATTCAAACTATGGTAATCTATGGATTGATTGTGATTTTTAAGAGATTAAAAGAGAGGGTCTAAAATTCTTGATTTTGTATTTGATTTTAGTTTAAATAATTAATTATCAAAAAGTAATTTTTTCTTTCTTAGCTCAAAATTCTGTCCTAAGTAAACCTTACGAACCATTTCGTCATTTGCTAATTCTTCTGGCTCACCAGCTTTAAGAATATTACCTTCAAACATTAAATATGTTCTATCTGTAATGGCTAAGGTTTCTTGTACGTTATGATCTGTAATTAAAATCCCAATATTCTTTTTGGTTAATCTGGCAATGATGCGCTGAATATCTTCAACAGCAACAGGATCAACACCTGCAAAAGGTTCATCCAATAATATAAAGTTAGGGTCTGTTGCTAAGGCACGTGCAATTTCGGTTCTTCTTCGCTCACCACCAGAAAGTAAATCACCTCGATTGGTGCGTATATGGCCTAGACCAAATTCTTCAATTAGAGATTCCATTTTAGCGCGCTGCTCTTTTTTGCTCAATTTGGTTAACTGAAGCACACTCAAAATGTTGTCTTCAATACTTAACTTTCTAAAAACTGAAGCTTCTTGCGCCAAATATCCAATACCGTTTTGTGCACGTTTGTACATTGGATATTTAGTGATATTGGTTTTATCTAAAAAAATGTTTCCTCCATTGGGTTTAATAATACCAACAATCATATAAAATGATGTGGTTTTTCCTGCACCATTAGGTCCAAGTAGCCCAATAATTTCTCCTTGATTAACTTCGAGAGAAACATCTTTTACCACTTTACGTCCACTGTAGGACTTCATTAAATTTTCTGCACGTAACTTCATAGTCTCTTTAAGAACGTTAAAAATACTAAAATCATATCGAGGTGATAATGGTTGGCATATTTTTATTAAAAGTTTAACCTTCGCTTTTGTGTGCTTCTAAGGCTTCCCAGTACTCATGTGCACGCCTTAAATGTGGGATTGTTATGGTGCCACCAATAAGTGTTGCTATACCCAAAGCTTCACTGATTTCAGGTTTTGTTAAGCCTTCATTGTAAGAAGACTCTAGGTGATATTTTACACAATCATCGCAACGGAGTACTGTTGACGCTACTAAGCCTAACAATTCCTTAGTCCTTTTGTCCAATGCTCCTTCAGCAAAAGCATTGGTATCAAGGTTAAAAATCCGTTTTACTATTTTATTATTATCGGCTAAAATTTTATCGTTCATTTTAGCGCGATATACATTAAATTCTTCTACAATATCAGACATGCTTTTCTTTTCGTTTTTGATTTCTTACCACAATAGCAGAAATATAAATACTCACTTGGTATAAGATTAAAATGGGTATGGCAACAATCACTTGACTTGCAATATCAGGAGGAGTTATAACTGCTGATAAAATAAGTACAATGACAAGTGCGAATTTTCTATATTTTTTAAGGATTTGAGGAGTTACGAGCCCGACTTTAGTTAAAAAATAGATTAAGATTGGTAACTCAAATACCAATCCAGCTGCAATAGCAGACGACCGTACAATGGAAATAACAGAGCTTACATCAAATTCATTTGAAATCTGTTCACTTATAGTATAGTTGGCCAAAAAGTTAATTGAAAGTGGTGTAACGATATAGTAACCAAATAGTACACCGATAAAAAACAATAATGAAGCAATAATTATAAATCCTCTTGAGTTTTTACGTTCGTTATTTTTTAGACCTGGACTGATAAAACTCCAAAGTTGGTAAAGAACATATGGGAAACCTATAATAAAACCGGCATAAATAGACGTCCAGATATGTGCGGAAAATTGCCCAGCAACTGTTCTGTTTTGAATAATAAAGGGGAATTTTTCGGCACAAAAGGTAGTATCGTCTATGCCTATAAGGTTAGACATTTGGCAGAGTCCTTCATAAGTAGGAAAACTCATTCTTGTTGGACCAAAAATAATTACATCAAAAATAAAATTTTTGAATATAAAAGCCAATGTTGCCGCTACTAAAATCCCTAAAGTTGCACGTATTAAATGCCAACGTAAATCTTCGAGATGATCTAAAAAAGACATCTCATCTATCTGTTTTTTTGTCATTATATAATACCTTCTTTTATTAAATCGTGAAGATGCACAACACCAGAGTAATGTCCTTCGTGCTCAACCAATAATTGTGAAATACCAAACTCTTCCATTACTTCTTTAGCATCAACAGCCATGGCATCTTCTGTAATACGTCTTGGGTTTGTGCTCATAATATCTTTTGCCTTTAAGCTGGAAATATCGTCACTTTTGCTTAGCATTCGTCTTAAATCACCATCGGTAATTATTCCCACTATTCTTGAGTTATCTACTACTGCCGTAACTCCAAGCATTTTTTCAGTAATCTCTACAATTACTTCTTTTAAGCTAGCCTCTAAACCAACTTGTGGTTTTAAATTTTGGGAGGATAAGTCGTTTACTCTCAAGTAGAGTCGTTTGCCAAGAGCACCACCTGGATGATACTTTGCAAAATCGTTACTTGAAAAACCACGTAAATCCAATAGACAAATTGCTAAAGCATCTCCAATGACCAATTGAGCAGTTGTACTTGTTGTTGGTGCTAAATTATTTGGGCATGCCTCTTGAGCAACATAAGCATTCAAAATAAAATCGGCTTGTTGTCCTAAATACGAATCCTTGTTGCCTGTAATAGCAATCATTTTGTTATTCGCGTTCTTTATCAATGGAACCAGAACTTTAATCTCAGGAGTGTTTCCACTTTTAGAAATACATATAACAATATCATTCTCAAGTATTAGGCCTAGATCACCATGAATAGCATCTGCAGCGTGCATAAACACAGCAGGAGTTCCTGTGGAATTTAATGTAGCTACAATTTTGTTGGCAATTATGGCACTTTTTCCAATGCCAGTGATAATTACTCTCCCTTTAGAATTGTATATTAATTCAACGGCCTTTGCAAAATCATCTGTAAGTAAATCTAACAAATGTGCAATGGCTTCGCTTTCTAATTTTATAGTGCTTTTTGCAGTTGCTAATATAGATTTATTGGTGTTCAAAACTAATTGTTTATTGCGTTTTATAGATTTAAAGAAATTGTTATCTTTAACTTATTGCAAATGTATATAAAATAGTAATAGGGATTAATGGGTATTGCAGAAATTGACTTACGCGCTTCACTAAAAAAATATTTTGGATTTTCGGAATTTAAAGGCCTCCAAGAAGAGGTTATAAAAAACGTTGTTGCTGGCAACAATACGTTTGTTATTATGCCTACAGGTGGTGGAAAATCTTTATGTTATCAATTACCTGCCTTGATTAAAGAAGGAACTGCAATTGTGGTTTCTCCACTTATTGCACTTATGAAAAATCAGGTTGATGCTATTAGAGCGGTTTCCGAGCACGAAGGTGTTGCACACGTACTAAATTCCTCATTGAACAAAACACAAGTACAGAAAGTAAAGGACGATATCACTAACGGCATCACTAAATTACTTTATGTAGCACCTGAGTCTTTAACTAAAGAAGAGTATGTCGAATTTTTGCGAACAGTTAAAATATCATTCATGGCTGTTGACGAAGCTCATTGTATTAGTGAATGGGGACACGATTTTAGGCCAGAATACCGAAACCTTAGACATATTTTAAAACGAATCGGTGATAATATTCCTATTGTTGGACTTACTGCTACTGCAACTCCAAAAGTACAAGAGGATATATTAAAAAGTTTAGGAATGCCAGATGCCGTAAAGTTTAAAGCATCCTTTAATAGACCAAACTTATATTATGAAGTACGTCCAAAAACTAAAAATGTAGATGCAGATATTATACGTTTTGTAAAACAAAATGAGGGTAAATCTGGTATTATCTATTGTTTAAGTAGAAAGAGAGTTGAGGAATTGGCCCAGGTTTTACAAGTCAACGGAATAAAAGCAGTACCATATCATGCAGGTTTAGATGCAAAGACCAGAGTGAAACATCAAGATATGTTTTTAATGGAAGATGTTGATGTGGTAGTTGCAACCATTGCCTTTGGTATGGGTATAGATAAACCAGATGTGCGTTTTGTAATTCATCATGATATTCCTAAAAGTATTGAAAGTTATTATCAAGAAACCGGAAGAGCAGGTAGAGATGGAGGTGAAGGCCATTGTTTAGCATATTACGCTTATAAAGACATTGAAAAGCTCGAAAAATTTATGTCTGGGAAACCAGTGGCAGAACAAGAAATTGGGCATGCGCTTTTACAAGAAGTTGTAGCGTTTGCTGAAACTTCTGTTTCTAGGAGAAAATTCATCTTACATTATTTTGGTGAGGAATTTGATAACGAAACTGGTGAAGGAGGAGATATGGATGATAATGTTCGTAACCCTAAAAAGCAGGTGGAAGCTAAGGAAGATGTTAAAATACTTCTGGAAACTGTTCAAAAAACCAATGAAAAGTACAAATCCAAAGACTTGGTACAAGTTTTAATAGGTAAAGATAACGCTCTTATTATTTCTCATAAAACGGATACACAACCATTTTTTGGGATTGGTAAACATAAAGAAAAACGTTATTGGATGGCATTGATTCGCCAGGTTTTAGTAGCTGGTTATCTCAAAAAGGATATTGAGACTTATGGTGTTTTGAGGTTGAGTGAAAAAGGTAAGGATTTTATAAAAAAACCTGTATCTTTTTTAATGGCAGAAGACCATGTCTTTGACGAAGGTTCTGACGATGGTATTATCACCAATGCAAAAACTAGTGGTATTTCTGCAGACGAAAAGTTAATGAGCATGCTTAAAGATTTGCGAAAACGTAACGCCAAAAAACTTGGAGTACCACCATTTGTGATTTTTCAAGATCCTTCACTAGAAGATATGGCACTCAAATATCCCATTACTATTGAAGAACTTTCAAATGTTCATGGAGTAGGTGAAAGCAAAGCTAAAAAATACGGTAAGGATTTTATTGCTTTAATTGAAAAATACGTTGAAGATAACGATATAGAAAGACCTTTTGATATGGTGGTTAAATCCACCGGTTCTAATTCTGCTATAAAACTATATATTATTCAGAATGTAGATAGAAAATTGCCATTAACTGATATTTCGTCATCTAAAGGTATGGATATGCCAGATTTAATAAAGGAGATGGAAGCTATTGTTTTTTCAGGTACTAAATTGAATATAGACTATTGGATAGATGATATTTTAGACGAGGACCAACAAGAAGAAATCCATGATTATTTTATGGAATCTGAAAGCGATAAAATTTCTGATGCAGTTGAAGAATTTGATGGTGACTACGAAGATGAAGAGTTACGCTTATATCGTATAAAATTTATGAGCGAAGTAGCAAATTGATTATTCCTCTTCTTCATTTATAACAGTATATCGAGTAAACTCAACATTATGCTTTTTTAGTTTTAGTCTTATTGTATTAACTCCAGAACTTTCTAGTTTTTGTGCTTCAGAAGCATCAATTTCAAAATCAATTTTTGTAATATTTCGACCTTTAATATTTGATGCTTCAGATTCTAACTCTAGCATATCTGCGTTGAGTTGTAATTCAAAATCGTTTCCAATTAAAAAAAGTTGAGCTCCATGTTTGGTTCTAATATTAAGAGAACCAATGATAATACTCTGAAAAAAATAATAGCCACCCAATTCATTTAGTCCAGCATATAGCACATTGTTTTCCGAAAATCCAAAAGGTGTGTTTTCAACATCATTAATGATTGAATCTACAGAGTCATTGGTTTTAGATTTATTAGAGCTTAAAAGTTTAGATAAAGAAAATCCCATTTAATTTTTAATTTTCCCAAAACTAAGAAAATAAATATTCTCAATACAACAATCTAAAAATCAACTTCAATCTTCCAACTCACTTCACTATCTTTGCAGTCTTAAACAAAAATGAAAACAATGCAAGACGGATTATACGCAAAATTCAATACTTCTAAAGGAGATATATTAGTGAATTTAGAGTTTGAAAAAACTCCCGGAACAGTTGGTAATTTTGTGGCCTTAGCAGAAGGAAATTTAGAAAATTCAGCTAAACCACAAGGAAAACCTTATTATGATGGTTTAAAATTTCACAGGGTAATACCAGATTTTATGATTCAAGGTGGTTGTCCACAAGGAACAGGCACAGGTAATCCTGGTTATAAGTTTGATGATGAGATTCATCCAGATCTTAAACATGATGCACCAGGAAAATTATCAATGGCAAATGCAGGACCTGGTACAAACGGAAGTCAATTTTTTATCACACATGTTGAAACTCCATGGTTAGACGGTAAGCATACAGTTTTTGGTAATGTTATTGAAGGTCAGGATATTGTTGACAAGATTGAACAGGGTGATGTAATTGAAACTTTAGAAATTATTAGAGAAGGAGATGCTGCTAAAAACTTCAATGCAGTTGAAGCGTTTAGAACATTTGAAGGAGCACGTGAAAAGCGTGTTGCTGAAGAACGAGAAGCAGCCAAAGCAGAATTAGACAAGTTAGCTTCTGGTTTTGAGGTAACAGATTCTGGTTTGCGTTATAAAATAATTCAAAAAGGTGATGGTAAACAAGCTGAGAAAGGTAATATGGTCTCTGTTCATTACAAAGGGCAATTGGCAGATGGTACTGTTTTTGATTCATCATACAAACGTAATCAACCATTAGATTTCCAAGTTGGAGTAGGACAAGTAATTCCTGGTTGGGATGAAGGTATCTGTTTGCTAAATGTAGGAGATAAAGCACGTTTTGTTATTCCTAGTGATTTAGGTTACGGAGCAGCTGGTGCAGGTGGTGTGATTCCTCCAAACGCAACCTTGGTTTTTGATGTAGAGCTAATGGGAATTAAATAAGCTCCCATACTTATTAGTAACAAAATTGAAAAAAAATCGTCTCACTTTTATAGTGAGACTTTTTTTTGCTATACTATAAATAAAAACCTTCAATTAATATGAAATCAAAAACATTACTATCGTTAACTTTATTAACTTTTTTTGTTTTTGGGTGTTCTAAAAATATTGAATACTCAGAGCAATTTAAAAAAGATACAGCAGGCAACTATTTGTATAACCCAGATGATATCATTGAGATTTATTATAAAAATGATAAACTTCAAATGAATTGGAGAGGAGGAGAATTTCAACCTGTAGCATTAAGCGAGAATGAGTTTTTTGTAGCAGATATGTACAGTAAATTTCGTTTTGTACAACATCCTGAAACTAAAAAAAGGTATTTATCCACTATTCCAGAAAACAATGAAGATTCCATTACTTACGATTATGTAAAGGTTTCAAAAGGTTACAAAACACCAAGTAAACATTTGGAAGAAGGAAATTACCAAAAAGCACTTGCTGGATTTTTAGAAATAAAAAAAGAAGACTCAACAAGTGTATTTATTGAAGAACGAGATTTTAATCGAATAGGATATAAGCATTTAAGAAATAATGAAATTGAAAAAGCTATTGGAGTTTTTAATTTGAATGCTGAACTTCACCCTAAAAGTTCTAACGCTTATGATAGTTTAGCAGAAGCATATTTATTAAACAATGATAGTTTACAGGCTTACAATAATTATAAAAAAGCTTTGAGCTTAAACACTCATAATGAACGAGCTCGGAATTTTTTAAATAATTTTAAAGACCAATAGCACAAAAAAACTGAATGCTGGTTATAATGCTTATAGGGTTAAAACCGTGTGATTTGTAAAAAAAGCGTATATTATATAAAAGCGTTTACATTTTAAAAGGTGATAAGTCTAAAAAAAACATCCATTTATAATAAAGTGCTAAAAGAAATAAATTATCCTTTTGGTGATATATTTATTTTTGATGGTTTTGTAGTGTCTGAAATTCACGAAGGAGTTCATATTTCTTGGGATCAACATACAAAGGGTATCGTTGAAAATGTTTTAGAATTTACTGGAGGCGATGGCAGTGAACTAATTTATATTTCTCATAGAATTAATTCATATTCAGTTGCAGCTATGGATTGGTTGAAGTTTTACAATAACAGTTACAATCTTAAAGGTCATGGCATTGTATCGTACAATAAGGTGACAACATTCAATATAGTTATTGAGAGTATTTTTTTTAACAAAAAAATTTCGCGTTTCAGCAGTTTAGAAACTGCTATTGACTGGGCGAAAAAGCACGAATTTATTTCAAATTAAAAAAAGCACCAATTGGTGCTTTTTCTGTTTTTTAGGAAGATTGCATTATGCAGTTTGCATTTGATGCTTACCTTCATATATTTCTTCCACTAATTTTGAAGTAAAAGCTGGTAAATCATCTGGTGTTCTACTTGTAACCAAACCTTCATCTACAACAACTTCACTATCTTCCCATTTTGCACCTGCATTTACTAAATCTCTTTTAATCGAATTAAAGGATGTTATTTTTCGTCCTTGTAATACATCAGCTTCGGCTAGAATAGATGGTGCATGACATATAGCTCCAACTGGTTTTTTGTGTGTAAAAAATGACTTTACAAATCTAATGCCTTCCTCATTTCGTCTTAACATATCAGGGTTTATTACACCACCAGGCAACACCAAAGCATCATAATTTTCTTGAGATGCCTCACTTATGGTTTTGTCAACATCATATTCTGTACTCCAATTATTATTGTTCCATGATTTAATTTTTCCTTTTTTTTCGGAAACGATATGAACATCAGCATTAACTTTTTTCAAAGCATTCATTGGTTCTCTAAGTTCACTTTCCTCAAATCCATTTGTTGCTAATATTGCAACTTTCTTTCTATTTAAATTTTCCATTTTGTTAGTTTAAAATTATTTTTAATCAGTTACATCAATATAGAGCTAATAAAGGGCTCAAACGAATTTGCAAAGGAGCTTAACGTAGGTTTAGCAATATGTGTTAATTGAAAAGTGATTAGTGTTAAAAGCAAAAAAAACCGTTAATTAAATTAACGGTTTAAAATGGTACTTATTTATTCAATTTTGAATACCTATTGTTTCTTTGAAATTAGTCTCAACTGTTTCCCAAAAACAGCAGCAATACCTGCGGTAATTCCTCCTATTATTCCTGTTACCAGTATTAAGAGATAAGAATTTCCTCCCAAGGGCAATAAAACAGCGATGCGATTGGCCATTGTAAAATCATTAGCATTACCCAACACAAAACTATAAATGGTCCAAAATAGGAGTATAGCTAAAAAAGGAATGAAAAATACTGCTGTGCGTTTAAGTGATATTAATAAAGCAGACAAGAATGCTGCAATCATTACAGAATACCAATCCATAAACAAACTGAGTATGTATGCTATAATTATGGTAACAACAAAGTTTATGATATTTCTATTCATTAGTAGTTGGTTTAAGAATTTGAGTTCCGATTATAACTTCAGTTGCTTTATTTGATTGTAAAAAATTAAGACTATGGTATTTTCCTGCAGCCCAATCATCTATAAAATTATCATAATATTTACTGCCAGGATTACCAGATTGCCCACCAGGATAAATGCCTAAGGCAGTTGGCGGAGAGGTCATTTCTACAATCATTCGCCAAGATGGTCCATGATTTTCTGATGTGGCATTAACTATATTTCGGTCGCCACCAATAGGAATGTCAAACCTGGAAAATGCAGGTAAAGCTTGTAATAAATGACCAGCATAAGTGCCTTTGTAATTACCCCAAGTATAATCGCCATTTTCTGTTTTCCAATTGTTTAAATAATCAACTGTATTTTTAAAACCAATAAGGAATAAATCTTTTGCAACTTCTTTTCTTGGTGTGTCAACAATATCCATAAACTCATCATCACCATTGTTCTTTAACAAGTATATTGTTTGGTAGGTAAAAGGAGTATCTAAAACAGTATCTTCAACTTCAAATTCGTCCCAGAGTAAATCGTAAACTTGGCTCCACCAATAGCGCCAAATACTTGGGCCAACTTCGTTAATATTGTTATTATAATCCCATGCTTTGGCTTGGTTGTATATCTTTTTTTCTTCTGTGTTTAATTCTGAAATATCCATATTTTCTAACATATATGGCATTAGTTCAGCTGCTTTAAGGTTGTAATTGTTATTGTGTAAATCTTTAAAATCCTGAATATTTAATTTTTCCTTTGAATTAAAGAAATCATTGATTACCCGATTACGATAGGTTTCATAACCATCATTAAACACGTAAAATGGATAATTTTCATCTACCGGATGCTGGTTGGCAGAACTTACAAAACCACGTTCAGGGTTTTTAACATGGGCATTAAATTGTTGCGGAATGAACCCTTGCCAATCATTTGTAGGATCACTCCCGTCCATAATAAATTTACCTTGGCCTTCCCATTTATTAGGAAGTTTACCTTGTATCCAAAGTGCAATATCACCTTCTGTAGAAGCGAACACAAAATTCTGTGCTGGTGCAGTGTAATGGCTTAAGGCTTTTGTATAATCATCGTAATTTTTCCCCTTGTTTAAATCTAAAAATGTTCTTTGGTTATTGCCACCTAAATGTCCAATCCATTTCATGGCGTAACCTACTCTTTCATTATCTGATTTAAAATTTTTATCAAAAACTACTGGGCCATGGTGAGTAAAGCGAATAGAGTCAACAAAGCTTTCTTTTCCTCTTACCTTAATGTCTTCAATTCTGTAAGTAATATTTTTCCATTGCCCATCGTACTTATATTTTGTGCCATCTTCATTAAATTTAATTTTATACCAATCAATTACATCTCTTGTTGCATTGGTTTCTCCCCAAGCTATATGTTGGTTGAAACCAGAAATAACTCCTAAAGCACCAGGAATTGTAGCTCCTAAAGCATCGTGGTTTGGTGTGCTCAATTGCATAATAAACCAAATGGCAGGTAAATTAAGGCCTAAGTGCGGATCGTTGGCTAAAATGGGGTTTCCTGAATACGATTTTTCTCCAGAAACAGCCCAATTATTACTTCCATTATCAGGATTTGGTTGCTCTAAAGTTTCTGAAATGGAATCTAAAACTACATCTGTATTAGGTGTTTTGGTTTGGGGCACATCAATAAAATCCCAATTAGTTTCTTTCGGGATAATAGGATCTGTGATGTCATAAAAATCTGGATATAACAAATCGAAACGTTCTTTTCCAAATAGACGTAAGGCATTGGTGTATTGCATATCAGAATCTCCACCAGCCAACATTTTGGTCATGTACATTAATAACAAAGCTGTTTTTTTTGGTGTCCAGGCTTCAGGTTTATAATCAAGCAATTTATATTCCACAGGATAGTCAATTGGATCAAGTTGATTGATGTAAGCGTTTACTCCGTCTGCATATGCTTCCACATATTTTGAAGTTTCAGTATCTTCATTCATTGCCTCCAAAGCTTTCTCGGCACCATAACCCATGCCACGTCTTCTTTCTTGCCTATCGTATTCAAGTGCTTCATCACCTATAATTTCTGAAAGTCTGCCTGCTGCGGCATATGTTTGAAATTCCATTTGCCACAAACGGTGTTTTGCAGTCAAATAACCCTGAGCTTTATACAAGTCCGTTTCGTTCTCAGCAAAAACGTGTGGTATTAGTTGTTCATCGTAATGAACAGTGACTTTGTTCTTTAGTCCAGGAATAAAAATTTCTCCATCAACCGTTTCGTTGGTCTCATTTTGCCAAATACCGTTATAAGGATTTAAGAATTTACCAATTGGCGGAATTGAACCAAACTTAGTATTTAGTGCATAAAAAATTCCTATTGTTAATACAAAGGAAATTAGAAGTTTAAAGAATTTCATGAATTGAAAGTATAATTTGGACTTCAAAATAGTAAATAAAAGCGATAAGTTTATAAGAACTTTCTTATAATTTTAAAGTTATCTAAGCACTAGTTTTTTAATAACTTCTTTGCCAATGGCTTCATTGAGCATTTTTACAATTTTTTCATTACCATAACTCAATTCTTCTCGTAAAACACTAGAGCTTAAATGCACATAAAGCGTTTCATGTTTAAGTTCTAGTGCAGTAGTGTAATTGTTTATTCCATTACCCATAAGATTGGCCCAAGCCTCACGCACATTTACCTTGTCTAAACCAGATTGCAGATTGTTGGTTTGTACAAATTCTTTTAAAATATCCTCAATAGGTTTGTTATCGTTGTTTCGTTTTGCCATAATCTTAATTTAGTTTTCTAAATCTAATTTTATTGGTGAATAACGCTTATATAAATATACAACTTCCCTGTGATTTATTACCTTAAGATTTTCGGTATTTGCTTTTAAAACAGTTTCTTTCCATTTGGCGTACGGAGTAGAATAATAGATGTTAAAACTGTCATTTTCGATCTTAATATGTAATTCCTCGGCATCATCAGAAGTGAAATATGTATCATTAATGCCAGGTTTTAATTTTTTTCTAAAACCTTTTAAACTGTCATTAATGCTAATGTAATCTATGGTTTCGTTAAAACGATATTCTTTTTTACTGCCATTAGGTAAAATTACTTCTTCTATTTCCCAATAGCCGTCTATATATTCAATGTATGTTTCTGGATTTTCAGAACAACCTAAAACTAAAAAACACAATAACCATAAGTAGGATTTCATAATTTAAAAAGTTTATAAGATTGATGAATCTGCTTTATAATATTTTCAGTTCGGTCTGCATGTGTATCACTAATAAAAATCTGGCCAAAATGGTCGTCATCCACAAGGTTTACAATTTGTGCCACACGATTTTCATCTAATTTATCAAAAATATCATCCAAGAGTAAAATAGGCGAAACCTTACTTTGCTGTTTAATAAAATCGAATTGCGCCAACTTTAAAGCAATTAAAAATGATTTTTGTTGTCCTTGACTACCAAATTTTTTTATTGGAAAATCATCAATTAAAAACACTAAATCATCTTTGTGTGTACCAACACTTGTGTATTGTAGTGCTTTATCCTTGTTTAAATTCTGATCTAGTAAAGTGTTTAAGTCAGTATCAAACAAATCACTTTTATATTTAAGATTAATATCTTCTTCACTTTTGCTAATGGCAACGTATCTTTCTTTAAAAATAGGAATAAAGGTGTTTAAGAAAGCATCTCGTTTTTTAAATATTTCTGAACCATAAGAGTGAAGTTGCTCATTGTAAATGGACAGTGTATCTTTATTAAACGTATTATTTAGAGCAAAGTATTTAAGTAATGCATTTCGTTGAGACAACACTTTGTTATATGCAATCAATTCAGAAAGATAGCTTTTATCACTTTGTGAAATAACACTATCAATAAATTTTCTTCGGGTGTCACTTCCTTCAATGATTAAATCTCTATCTGCCGGAGAAATTATAACTAAAGGAATAAAACCAATATGCTGACTAAATTTATCGTAAGCCTTTCCATTTTTTTTAATGATTTTCTTTTGTCCACGTTTTAACGAAACTATGATTTTTTCAGTCCTGTCGTTTTTTGTAAAGTTACCTTCAGTAACAAAAAAATCTTCACCATGTTTTATATTTTGAAGTGCAATAGGATTGAAGTAGCTTTTGCCAAAAGCCAAGTGATAAATAGCATCCAATGCATTGGTTTTTCCTATGCCATTAGCGCCAACAAAGCAGTTTATTTTTGAGTCGAATTCAAAAACCTGACTTTCAAAATTTTTGTAATTAACTAAAGATAGTGTGTTTAGATTCATATAAATTTAATGATTTGCCTAATTTTAGTAGTATAGCAAAGCATTTTGCAGCAGTATATTTTATTCAAAAATAACAAATAAATAGGCTTTTAAATCCCAATAAATATTTTATTTTTGCGAACGCACAAAATGACAACACATGGCAACGTATAAGAAAAGAGGCTACAAACCAAAAAATAAAAAAGAGCAGGAAGAAATCGTTGAGGAAAACTCAACAACGGCTGAGGTATTTAATACATTAGACGAAAGTGCTTCTAAGACCGAAGAATGGGTTGTAGGAAACCAAAAATATATTATTGGTGTTATTGCTGTTGCAGCAGTGCTCGTTTTGGGCTACTTAGGTTACAACAAATTTATTGCTGCGCCAACAGAAAAAGAAGCAATGAACGAAATGTACACTGCCAAAAAATATTTTGATGATGCAGCTAGTGGTGTAGCGCCAGATTCTTTATACACAATGGCATTAAATGGTGGTGAAGGTAAATATGGCATGGTGGATATCGCTTCTGAGTACAGTGGTACACCTGCTGGTAACCAAGCCAACTACTATGCTGGTATTGCTTATTTAAATTTAAAGGATTATCAAAAAGCTATCGAATACCTAAGTGATTTCTCTAGTGATGATATTATGCTTAATGCAATATCAAAGGGAGCTATTGGTGATGCATTTGTTCAGTTAGAACAAATGAACGAAGGGCTAGAGTATTACGAAAAAGCATTTAAAGCTAATGTTAATGAGTTTACAACTCCTTTATACCTTATGAAAGCTGCTCGTTTGGCTTTAGATTTAGGTGAAAATGAAAAGGCGTTAGATTATTTAAATAGAATTAAAACTGAATTTCCATCTTCTACAGAAGCTAGTAAGGTCGATGTGTTTATAGGAAAGGCAGAAGCAAGTTTATAATATATGGCTACGGCAAATCATAATTTATCCCAGTACGATAAATCTACAATCCCAAACGCGAAAGACTTTCGGTTTGGGATTGTTGTTTCAGAATGGAATGAAGAAATCACAGAAGGACTATACAAAGGTGCCATTGATGCACTTTTGGATTGTGGAGCAGAACGCGAAAACATAGCTGTCTCTTATACACATCTCCGAGCCCACGAGACCGAGGCTGATCTCG
>CAJXVG010000039.1 GCA_913061495.1 uncultured Winogradskyella sp. | reverse complement strand
AGATCAGCCTCGGTCTCGTGGGCTCGGAGATGTGTATAAGAGACAGATCTATATCTAAAACATAATTGTTGGATGTACCATTTGTACCGTATTGACCTACCACCATTAAATATGCAGAATTGACACAATTCAAGACTTTAATTTCATTATTTAGGTTATAAAAGTTAATACTTTTTACTTTATCAGCGTTAATCCTCAAATTTCAAACCTTTAAAAACTTCATTTGAGGCTCTTGATTAATAACACTGTAAATTTGCAAGCAGTTATAAAGCAATACTATACGTAACTTTACGTATTTTTTAATTTAAAAAAAAAAAGCCTTGGATGTACATCCAAGGCTTAATAATCCCCTAAGAACTAATTAATAGCTTGTTATTAACCCTATTTAATAACACTGTAAAGTTCACAATTAAAACCATACAATACTATACGTAACTTTACGTATTTTTTGAAAAAAATAGATTTTAAAGAAACTCAGCATTTTCTTTAGCCCAAATAAGAAGACTGTTTTGTTTACTTTCTAATTTTAATTTTTTTATAATATTGCTTTTATGTTTTTCTACGGTTCTGCTAGATATGCAAAGTAATTCAGCAATCTCAACTCCAGTTTTATTCTTGGAGATTAGGCTAACAATGTTTTTTTCATGGTTGGTAAGAAGTTCTAAATTTTCAGGGGCTTCATTTAGCTCTAAAAATTCTAATAACTCAGGACTAAAATAAGGCTTGTCCTTTAAAACAGACTCAATACAATTTTCAATTTCCTCTAACGCAAATTCTTTTAGCACATAACCAAAAGCATCTAATGCTTTAGCTTGGTTATAAATATTTTCGTCTTTTTCTAAAGTTATAAATATAATTTTTGTGGGTAATTTATCTTTCTTGCAAATTTGGGCTATTTCTAAACCTGTGTAAAAAGGCATAGTAATATCTAAAATGGCAATATCAGGAACATGTGCCTTAATTAAAGTAAGTGCCTCTTTACCATTTTTTGCACTAGCGAGAATATTAAATTTTTTTTCAACTAAAAAATCTTGGAGACCTTTGAGCACTAAAGGATGATCATCTGCAATGATTATAGAAGGATTCATTTTTGCTATTAATTCAATTGGTATATTAAAGGTAAGAAGAAAGTTTTCAGTAAAAGAAATTCTTACAATTTTAAATAAAGGTATTTCTTTTCGTAATCAATTATGGCCTTTCCTTTTTTTAAGACATCTGCTCCAATAATACCATCAACAGGGTCGGCATTATGGTTTATTAAACCAGTGTTTACATGTGCAAGGTTAAAAAGTATTAAACCAACACGTTTTTTTTTCCATTTCCCAATCTTTAGATTGTTAGAGTTAGATATTTTAGTTAGCATATCTGAAGCGCCAGCACCAACTGCTTTTATCTCTGAATCTTTTACTTTTAAATTGAAACGCTCAATAGCCTCAAAACCAACACAACTGCTAGAAGCACCTGTATCTAAAATAAACCTCCCTTTAATACCATTAATAGAAGCCTTAATTTCAAAATGATTGGTTTTGGTGAACTTCAGTTTTACTTTAGAGTAGCCTTTTTCGAGCAGAAAATCTTTTAACGTTTCCATGATTTAAATTTGTGCAAATATAGTAAACGCTATACTGTACAAACAATTACTTTTGCAACATGACGATTACAGACACACATACACATTTATATAGCGAAGCTTTTGATGAAGATAGAGAGGCAATGATTAAACGGGCTTTAGAAAATGATGTTGAACGGTTTTTTATACCTGCAATAGATTCAACTTATACAGAGTCCATGTTACAATTGGAAAAATCATTTCCCAAAAATGTTTTTTTAATGATGGGATTGCATCCAACTCATGTAAAAGAGAACTTTAAAGAAGAATTGAAACATGTGGAGGAAATGTTGTACAGTCATAAATTTTATGCTGTTGGTGAAATAGGAATTGACCTCTATTGGGACAAAACCACTTTAGATATTCAAATTGAAGCCTTTAAACATCAAATACTATTAGCTAAGCAATACAAATTGCCTATAGTGATTCACTGTAGAGAGGCGTTTGATGAGATTTTTGAAGTCTTAGAACAAGAAAAGTCTGAGGATTTATTTGGGATATTTCACTGTTTTACAGGAAGTTTAGAACAAGCACACCAAGCTATTTCTTATAATATGAAATTGGGAATCGGTGGAGTAGTCACTTTTAAGAATGGAAAAATAGATCAATTTATTAATCAAATAGATTTAAAGCACATTGTTTTAGAAACAGATTCGCCTTATTTGGCACCAAAACCATATAGAGGAAAACGAAACGAAAGTGCCTATATCAATAAGGTATTAGAAAAATTAGCGGAACTCTATAATAAAAGTGAAAAAGATATTGCAAATATCACAACTGAAAATTCAAAACATATATTCGGAATATAATAAGCTATGCAAAAACCTAATATACTATTAATATACACTGGTGGTACAATCGGGATGGTTAAAGATGTTGACACAGGTGCACTGAAGGCATTCGATTTTAAAAGTTTATTAACCAAAATCCCAGAGCTTAGGCTAATAGATTGCAATATTGAAACTGTTTCATTTGATGAGCCCATCGATTCTTCTAATATGAATCCTAAATATTGGGCAGATATAGCTACAATAATTGAAAGAAATTATAATAAGTTTGATGGTTTTGTGGTTCTTCATGGAAGCGATACTATGAGTTATTCAGCTTCGGCTTTAAGTTTTATGTTAGAAAATTTATCAAAACCAGTAATATTTACTGGATCTCAATTGCCAATTGGCGATTTAAGAACAGATGCCAAGGAAAACCTAATTACTTCAATACAAATGGCAGCTTTACATAAAGATGAAAAGCCTGTAATTCGTGAAGTAGGGCTCTATTTCGAATACAAATTATATAGAGGTAACAGAACTACAAAAATAAATGCAGAACATTTTGAAGCATTTGAATCTCTTAATTACCCACATTTAGCGGAATCTGGTGTATACTTAAGAGTGAATGATGATTTCTTATGGAGGTCGGAACCAGAAAAGGATTTGGTAGTTAGAAAAGCTATGGACACTAATATTGGTATTTTGAAATTGTTTCCTGGGATTTCAAAACCATTAGTAGAAGCTATACTTAATACACAATCACTAAAAGGTTTAATAATTGAAACTTATGGCTCAGGCAATGCCACCACAGAAGCATGGTTTATAGATTTAATAAAAGATGCAATTGAAAAAGGGTTTTATGTTATTAATGTGACACAATGTGCAGGAGGTAGTGTAGAAATGGGACAATATGAAACGAGTTCTCAACTAAAATCCATTGGTGTTATATCGGGTAAAGACATCACTACTGAAGCTGCAATAGCTAAACTTATGTATTTATTGGGAGAAAAAATAAAACCTAAAGTCTTCAAAACCATTTTTGAAACTCCATTAAGAGGAGAGATGTCCTAAAATTAACGCCTCAAATTTTAAGGTTTAAAGTTTTTTTTGTTATTTGGCGGTATTGTAATTTTAAGTGAAATATTAAAGAGAGGTGGCCGAGTGGTCGAAGGCGCACGCCTGGAAAGTGTGTATACCTCAAAAGGGTATCGAGGGTTCGAATCCCTTCCTCTCTGCTTATGTTTTGCTTGATGTTACATTATTTTTTTTATCTTTAACACTTTAACTAATAAAATTAAGATTAAGAACAATGAAAAGATTATTTTCTATCCTTGCCATAACTTGTTTAATGGCTATCGGAACTGTTAATGTTAACGCAGCGACAGTAGCAACGGCAACAACAACAGTTGCAACTATAACTCAAGACGACACAGCAGAAGTAGCTGATGAAGACTTAAGTTTCCATCAAGAATTAAAAAAGCGATTTATTGAAGGTGGACCAGGGTTTATGGGAATCGTATTATTATGTTTAATTCTTGGTTTGGCAATTGCTATCGAGAGAATTATCTTTTTAAACCTTTCTACTACAAACACAAAAAAATTGACCCAGAATGTTGAAGATGCATTAAACTCAGGTGGTATTGAAGCTGCTAAGGAAGTTTGTAGAAATACAAAAGGACCTGTTGCTTCTATTTATTATCAAGGTTTAGATAGAGCAGACGAGGACATTGACGCTGCAGAAAAAGCTGTAGTAGCTTATGGTGGAGTGCAAATGGGACAGTTAGAAAAGAATGTGTCTTGGATTTCATTATTTATTGCATTGGCACCAATGCTTGGTTTCATGGGTACTGTAATTGGTATGATTCAGGCATTCGATAAGATTGAAGCTGCTGGTGATATGCAACCTTCTTTAGTTGCAGGTGGTATTAAAGTAGCACTTTTAACAACAGTATTTGGTCTTATTGTAGCAATTATACTTCAAATTTTCTATAATTATATCATTGCAAAAATAGATAGTATAGTAAATGATATGGAAGATGCATCAATTACCTTGATGGATATGCTAGTGAGATACAAAAGAAAATAAAACACAAACATAATTATGTTACATAAAATATTAAAAATAGTAGCCGCTGTTTTAAGTTTAGCTGGGATAGTCTCTTTAGTTAGAATTATTGCAGCTGGTGATGAAGCAATTGAAACCGGTGAAAGATCTGGTCTCGTTGAGCCTATGGCTTATATTGCTTATATTATTTTAGGCTTAGTTTTGCTATTTGTTGTGGTTTTTGTTATTAAAAACCTATTTACTAATACAGCAGGTCTAAAAAATACACTTATAGGTGTTGGTGCTTTTGTAGCAGTGCTTATAATAGCGTATGTACTTTCTGGTGGAGACACTAGAGAGTATAAGCTACAGGAGGGAATTGCAAGTGATGCTGAATCCACAATGGTTGGCGCTGGCTTAATAGCGTTCTATATATTGTTGGCAATTGCAGCAATTGCTATGCTTTTTTCAGGAGCAAAAAAGATAATCAATAAATAAAACAAAATGGCAAAAAGATCGGCACCAGAAGTAAATGCAGGTTCAATGGCTGACATTGCCTTCTTACTACTTATATTTTTCTTGGTAACAACCACTATAGAAAAAGATAAGGGGATTTTAAGAAGTTTGCCACCTATTGATGACTCTCAAACAGAACCTCCTATTATTAAACAAAAAAATCTATTTACTGTCCTTATTAATCGTAATAACCAATTATTGGTAGAGGATGAGGAAATGCAACTTAAAGATTTAAGACAAGCAGCTATAGATTATTTAGATAATGGTGGTGGAACAAATGCTGCAGGCGAATCTTGTACATATTGTAAAGGTGATGGAGATCCAAGTTCTTCAGATCACCCAGATAAGGCAATTATCTCTATGAAACATGATAGAGAAACATCTTATGAGAAATACATAGAAGTACAGAATGAACTCGTAGCGGCATACAATTTTTTGAGAGAAAGAGAGGCACAGCGCTTGTACAATAGATCCTTTCAATCTATGTTAGAAGAAAAGGAAAAGAATCAATTTAGTAAGGATGAAAAACTTAATGATCAAATAGAGACGATTAAGAAATTATTCCCAATGAAATTGTCGGAAGCAGAACCAGATAAAAGTTAAAAGAAACAATTATGTCTAAGTTTAAAAATAAAAAACAAGGTGATTTGCCTGCAATTTCAACGGCATCACTTCCAGATATTGTATTTATGTTGCTTTTCTTTTTTATGGTAGCAACTGTAATGCGTGATAGTTCTCTTATGATTGAGAATATATTGCCAAGTGCAGATCAGGTAGAGAAGCTTGAAAAAGATAGAACAATGTTCATTTATGCTGGTAAACCAAGCGAACAGTTTAAAAAGTTTGGTAATGAAGCAAGAATTCAGATTAATGATGCATTTGTAAATGTCAGTGATATTCAACCTGCTGTTTATGCAGCTAGGGCTGAGTTACTAGAAGAGTTACAATCTAGATTTGTCGTTGCTTTAAAAGTGGACAAAGATACTAATGCAGGTATCGTATCTGATATTAAGCAAGAATTGCGCGAAGCTAATGCTTTAAAAGTAATGTATATTACTAACGCTAAAGTAGAGCAATAAATTAAAGTCTTAATTTTATAAAAAAAACGTTCTGAAATAGTTTCAGAACGTTTTTTTATTTTGAAAACTAAAAGTTTGTAGCTTTATAGCATGAGGCAATGTTTCACATTTTTATTATTTTTTATGAACTGTATAGGTTTTTCACAGAATCAATTTGAACAAAGTCAACAAGACCTGTATGAAAATTATAGAGAAGATCAGTTTTATGCAGGTGTAACTTATAACTTGCTCAATAATAAACCTAGTGGCTTATCGCAAAGCGGATTCTCTTCTGGTTTCCATTTCGGTTTTATTAGAGATTTTCCAATGAATGATAGACGAAATATGGCCTTAGGCATAGGCTTGGGGCTTTCTACTAATTCTTATAACCAAAATTTGCTAATAGAAGATATTGACAACCGTATTTCTTATAGTATTATAGATGAAAGTGAAATTAACGTTTCAAAAAATAAATTTACAACCTATTTAGTTGAGTTGCCATTAGAATTCAGATGGAGAACATCAACTGCAACGGAATATAGTTTTTGGCGTATTTACACAGGTCTTAAATTTGGTTATCTGCTCTACAATTCCACAAAATTTAAAAGTAGTATTGGTGACGAAAAACTAAGCCAAGTTGATGAATTCAATAAATTTCAATATGGATTAACCCTAAGTGCAGGCTATGGTACATGGAATTTCCATCTGTATTACGGATTAAATACAATCTTTGATAATAATGCAAAGTTAAACAACCAAACCTTAGATTTAAAAGCGTTTAAACTTGGCTTAATGTTCTACATACTATAGCCAATATTTTAGCATTAAAATTTGGGGAATAACACCTACTAGAGTGCCAATAATTAACTCGTAAGGTGAATGAGATTTAGAGTGGAGGCGAGAAGTGGCAATAGCCCCAAGTATAATTACCATTAAGGCAATAGATCCGTTAATGTTTATTTGATAATGGACACCTAATAAAAGAGCGAAACAAAAACATCCTGATGCTCCTATCATATGAATACTTGCTTTAACTTTAAAAGCAGCTAAAAAAAGACATGTGAGTGTTGAACAGAGTATTCCTAAAAAGAAAAAATATAATTCAGTAATTTCATTAATAGTTAAAACACTCGTTAGAATTAGTATTGTAATAATGCAATTAATGAATAGTGGGATTATACGCTCTTTAGTGCTTTTAAGATAAATGGTATCTACTTTATTTATTGTTTTCAATAAAAAGAACAAAAGAATTGGTAATACTATTGTAAGAATACTAATTGAAAATAATTTCGCTTTTATTATTGGCTCAGGTATGAAACGTGGAGTTTTTGAAAAATAAAAAATCACACCTAAAATTGGCATTATCAATGGATGAAAAATAAATGATATGCTCTTTAAAATGAAATTTATCATCCAGCGATTTAAATTTTCTTTCTAAGTCGAGCAACAGGAATATCAAGTTGCTCCCGGTATTTTGCAACAGTCCTTCTGGCTATAGGGTATCCTTTTTCTTTAAGTACCTTAGCTAAGGCTTCGTCAGTCAAAGGTTTCTTTTTATTCTCTTTTTCAATAACCGTTTCAAGTATTTTCTTAATTTCTCGAGTAGAAACTTCTTCGCCCTGATCGTTGGTCATGGATTCTGAAAAAAATTCTTTAATCAATTTTGTGCCATAAGGAGTATCAACATATTTGCTATTTGCAACTCTTGATATGGTTGAGACATCCATTTCAATTTCATCTGCAATATCTTTTAAAATCATAGGGCGTAACTTTCGTTCATCACCAGTTAAAAAATATTCTTTTTGATATTGCATTATGGAACTCATGGTTACAAATAATGTTTGCTGACGTTGTCTTACAGCTTCAATAAACCATTTTGCTGCATCTAATTTTTGTTTAATAAACATTACAGCATCCTTTTGGGCTTTAGATTTTTCTTTAGACTCTTTGTAACCCTTTAACATATTGTTGTATTCGCGACTTACGTGTAGCTCAGGCGCGTTTCTTCCGTTTAGGGTTAAATCTAGTTCCCCGTCAACAATTTTTATGGCAAAGTCTGGAACAATATGTTCTACAATTTTATTATTGCCAGCATAAGAACCACCTGGTTTAGGGTTGAGTCTTTCAATTTCTTCAATAGCATCTCTTAATTGCTCTTCATTAATGCTAAATTTCTGCATTAACTTTTTGTAATGCTTTTTGGTAAATTGTTCAAAACCTTTATCAATAATCTCAGTGGCTAATTCAACCTCAGGACTTGGGTCTTTTCTATGTAATTGAATACTCAAACACTCTTGAAGATTGCGGGCACCAACACCTGCCGGATCTAATTGATGTACAATTTTAAGTACTTTTTCAATTTCTTCTTCTGTTGTATAAATGTTTTGGGTGAAAGCTAAATCATCCGTTATATCAGATAACTTTCTTCGTATATAACCGCTTTCGTCAACACTACCTACCAAAAAATGAGCAATCTCTTCTTCCTCATCCGAAAGTCTGAACGTATTTAATTGATTTGTTAAATGTTGCGTAAACGAAGTTCCGGCAGCATAGGGCACGCTTTTTTCTTCATCATCTGAACTGTAATTGTTTGCCCGAGTTCGGTAATCAGGCACTTCATCGTCACTTAGATATTCATCTACATTAATGTCCTCTGCTTCAATTGTTTCATTATCGTCGTAGTCTTCAGTATTATCAAAATCATCAAAATTATCTTCAGTTGTATCAACTTCTTTTCCGGTATCTAAAGCAGGGTTTTCTTCCAACTCTTGTTTTAATCGTTGCTCAAAAGCTTGGGTAGGCAACTGAATCAGTTTCATGAGCTGAATCTGTTGCGGTGATAGCTTTTGCGAAAGCTTAAATTGTAAAAACTGTTTTAGTGCCATTGATTATTACTGAATGTCATAAAAATACTAAAAAAACCTGTGTGATTTAAGAATCAGTAAAGGTTTGGGAATATTAATTAGAACTCAGCGTTTTGTGGTGTTCTAGGATAAGGAATAACATCTCTAATATTTCCCATTCCTGTGGTGAACATAACCAAACGCTCAAAGCCAAGTCCAAAACCGGAATGAACAGCTGTACCGTATTTACGTAAATCCAAGTACCACCATAGTTCTTCTTCAGGAATATCTAACGCGGTCATTTTTTCTTTTAACACATCTAAGCGTTCTTCTCGTTGAGAACCACCAACCATTTCACCAATACCAGGGAAAAGGATATCCATAGCTCTAACGGTTTTTCCGTCCTCGTTTAAACGCATATAGAATGCTTTAATGTTTGCCGGATAATCAAATAAAATTACAGGGCATTTAAAATGCTTCTCTACCAAGAAACGCTCATGCTCAGATTGTAAGTCTGCTCCCCATTCTTCTATAATATAATTGAATTTCTTTTTCTTGTTTGGTTTACTGTTTCTAAGGATGTCAATTGCTTCGGTATAGCTAACACGTTTAAAGTTATTATCTGCAACAAACTTAATTTTTTCTATTAAGTTCATATCACTACGTTGTGCTTGCGGTAACTTTTTCTCTTCATCTTGCAAGCGTTTATCTAAAAACTCTAAATCTTCTTTGTTGTTTTCTAAAACATAGCCCAATACAGACTTCATAAAATCTTCTGCTAAATCCATGTTTCCTGCCAAATCCATAAAAGCAACTTCTGGCTCAATCATCCAAAATTCTGCCAAATGACGAGAGGTGTTTGAGTTCTCAGCTCTAAAGGTTGGGCCAAATGTATATACTTTTCCTAAAGACATGGCATATGTTTCAGCTTCGAGCTGGCCAGATACAGTTAGGTTGGTTTCTTTTCCAAAGAAATCTTCTTTATAGTTTATAGCTCCTTCTTTAGTTAATGGTGGGTTTTTAGCATCTAAAGCGCTAACTCTAAACATTTCACCTGCACCTTCTGCATCACTTCCTGTTATTATAGGTGTATGCATGTAGTAAAACCCGTTATCATTAAAATACTTGTGTATAGCAAATGACAACGCAGAACGTAATCGCATCACTGCACTAAAGGTATTTGTACGTGTGCGTAAATGGGCGTTTTCCCTTAAAAATTCAAAAGAGTGTTTCTTAGGTTGAATTGGATATGTTTCAGGGTCTGAATCACCTAGAACCTGTAAGGTTTTTACAACGATTTCAACATTCTGTCCCTTTCCTTGACTTTCTACCAACTCGCCCGAAACCTCAATTGCTGCACCAGTTGTAATACGTTTTAGAAGATTTTCATCAAAATTTTCAAAATCTACAACACACTGAATATTATTTATGGTTGAGCCATCATTTAATGCTATAAAACGGTTAGCTCTGAAGGTTCTTACCCAACCTTTTACGGTAACATCTTGTAAATCTACATCTTGAGAGAGTAGTTCTGCTATAGTTGTTGTAAACATAATTAATATTGTAAAAATTAGCGAGCAAAGATAGTAAAGGTTGTGTAGATTAAGAGGTTTCTAGCTTAAAACTATTTTGTTGAAATTGTGTTACGATGTTTTTATTTAGCTTATAAAAGATTATGTTAGTAAAGTTGTTGACTGCTTTAATATACAAGTTTTGCACGAGTGTTATTAGTCTAGTGAGAAGCGCTCTTTCCGTATGTTGAATTTTTCTTCTTTTTTAAAGTATTCTAGAACTAAAATTTCGCCAATTTCTGCAGGTAGTACTTTATGCTCAGAAGATTTAGAGGCTATTGTAAGTTTATCTTCAAAAAATTCTCCATCTTCAAAAATAGCTGTTTTAATAGCAAATCCATTCTTTTCTTGTTTTTTACGCTCGTAATCGTAGAAGTAAAAGTAAAATCTATTTCTATTTACGTCCTTTTGATGATATAAGAAATCAAATCCACCAAAACGAGCTGCACGTTGTGCATTATATCTTGCAGTATATCTAGAACTTGCACCTTGCCAACGACTTATTTGTTTATCTATCCGTTTTATGTTAATAACCTTAAACTCTTTATCAAAATTAAATAAAAAAGCATCGTTTGTAGTAAGTTGTTTACTATCGTAGTTATTACCTAATAAGATTTTTTTTCCGCTGGTTGTAAGTTTATAGGTTTCAAATATGGCTAAATAACCGTTATTATGTTCTAACAAATTATGTAGGTACAAATAACCCATATCTTTTAATTTATTGTTTTCTTTTATATTAGGAAATTCAGATAAGACATTTTCCCAAGTGTTTTTATGAAGTTTTACTACGTTCCCTTTTGGAGTAATTTCTTGATAGAAAAAACCTAAAGATTCATTATTGTGTCTTCCTTTTTTATCTTTAAAATAGTTGCCTATAACAACTAAATTGCCAGAATCTTTAAAAAATGCTTTGTTGATATATATAGAATCTAGTTCTTTTTCCTTTGTAGTAAAATTTAACTTACCAACATTCGCATCAAAAATATTTATTGAATATGAATTGTCTAATTTTTTGAGAGCGATATGTTTATTGTTAGACGCTAATACTTCTAATCTTAGTATTGTTCCTTTATCAAAATGTTTTCTTTCTACAGGAAGTTCTATGATGTTTTTTGACACATTTTTTTCTGTTTTAATTAATGCAGCTTTAGTATTAAACCCACCTCTTGAAACCACACCATAATCTCCTGGATAAGTAAGTATAAAACCTTGGTTTTTTAAAGCAACAAAATCTACGGACTGTAAGAATTCTCCTAAATAGATATTCTTTTTTGTTTTAGAAACTTCCTTTTTAGATTTATATGCTAATGTTTTATCTAGGTACATGTTTGATTGTCTGTCAAAAACTTTAATCATGTACCTCCCTTCTTTCATGTCGTATATACAGAGTGCTAAATAGTCACCATTAAATGCAGAGCCAATAAATATAGACCATTTGCTAAATGCTATTATTTTCTCAGCAATAGGATTAAAATTATTATCCCTTATAATTAAGAGGTAGTCATAAGTTTTATCTTTATTTTTTTTATTAGTACGGCTAATGTTATAGTAACCAATAGCTTCATTATTGTTATTGGTAAAAACACCTGTGGACGAAAAAACTTTAGAGCCAAACTCAGCTTTAGAGGTTTGTGCAACGCAGCAGAAGGATAGGAGAAAGACAAATATTAGAACGGTTTTTTTCATCTATTTAAATGTTTGAATTTTTTTTGAATTTTAATTAACGTATCTGATTTTGTCGTTAGAGAATTGCAGAACGACAAACCTATTTTTCTAATTTCTCTTGCTTCTGTATTTTTTAAAAACATCTTTAATTTTGAAAATGATGTGTTAGCTGCAAAAGCATTTGGCGGTGGTATATATTTACTAAATTGTTTTTCTTTTTTAGCTTTATATATTTTAAGTAATGTATTTGCTATAACTTCTGCGGCAAAAATATTTTTAGGGTTTTTATAATGTTTTTCTAAAGCAAAAAACAAGAGTAAGTCATACCTGTAATTGTTTTTAATTAAACACAGATAGTTAGCCTCTTGCCATGTTTTTAATTTATTGAGATGATTTTTTGTAATCTTAGGATTGGTTTCTTGTTCTGTTTTGTTTTTTTCATTTAAGGCGTTTACACGAACATCTATATTGGGATGAGTTCGTAAAGAATCTAAGTTTCTATAATTACTTGTATATTTCTTTAGCTTTAAGAACTGTTCTTTTTCATTTAGCCAAAAAGGCTTAAAAGGATAATTTTTGAAATGAAACTGTGCCTTAACATCAATAGTTTTCGAATATAAAATACTGTCAGAATTTTTTAGGTTTTTTAATGCTTTTATTGCTTCTGATTTTGGGTAGTTTAAATTTGAATATAATTCAAAACCCAGCGCATCTGCATTTAATTCTAATTCTCTTTTATTTCTATATAGGTTTAATGTTTTTCTCTTATTTAAGGTAATCTTTTTAAGGTTTATTTGTTCTTCGATACTATACTGAAAATGATTTAACAATTGGTGGGCAATTTCATGGCACAGTACAAAAGTTAATTGTTCATCGTTTTCTAAAATTTCAAATAAACCAGGATATACAAAAAAAATATTATTACCCAAGGATGTTGCATTTGCTTCATAATTTAAAGCATATAGCATATTGAATTTCTGATATTGCAACTTTGGGTTTGCTTCAATAATGGTATTAACTATTGCGTTTAATTCCTTTTCTACAACATTATTTTTAATAACATCTTTTTTGAAAAAGGTGCTTTTTAAAAAATTATAATTTTTTAGTAATACTTTTTTTACTTTTCTTTCAGGTGCATTTATGGAAGATAAATTGTTTTGAATAAAAATATCAGATGATATTACTAAATCATCAATATGTATAGATTGAGTTTTTTCACAGTTTTCAGTATCAATGTTTTGTGCGGCTAATGTTGAAGTAAACAAAATTGAAGCTACAAAAACGGTAATAAATAGAATTTTGTTTCTCATTAAACAGTGAAAATTGTTTTTATAAGGTAAGTAAATATAATTTTTTTAAGTAGTATTATAATTATTTTACTAAAAAATTATAAGTTGATGTTGTGGGTTACTTTGCTAATAAGCAAAACTTCACATAATGAATTGTTTTTTTTATCTTCAGAATAGATTCATTATTCCTCAGCATCATCTTCAGACGGAATAATATTGATTGTAGGTTTCCTCATCACCTCTTTATTGGCAATATTACGTTCTAATGAAAGCAATAGTGAAGGTAGTAAGAGTAAATTTGAAAGCATAGCAAATAAAAGTGTTATTGAAACCAAAGCACCCAAGGCAACTGTGCCTCCAAAACTTGAGATGGTAAATACCGAAAACCCAAAAAACAGCACAATAGAAGTGTAAAACATACTTACGCCTGTTTCTCGTAAAGCAGCATAAACAGATTTTCTTATTTTCCAGTGGTTGGCTTGTAATTCTTGTCTGTATTTTGCTAAAAAGTGAATGGTGTCATCTACAGAAATACCAAAAGCAATACTAAACACCAATATTGTAGAAGGTTTAATAGGTACACCCAAATATCCCATTAATCCGGCTGTGACTAATAATGGCAATAAATTAGGAATGAGAGAAACAACAATCATTCTAAGAGATCTAAACATGTATGCCATAAATAAGGAAATCAAAAATATGGCAAGTGATAACGAGATGACAAGGTTTTTTACCAAATAATTGGTCCCTTTCTGAAACACAAGTGCTTTACCAGTTATAGTGACATTATAGCGTTCTTCAGGAAATAATTTATCGATTTTTGCCTGAAGGTTTTCTTCAATACGCACCATTTTATCTGTACCAATATCTTTCATAAATGTAGTGATACGAGCATATTGACCTGTGCTATCTACAAAATTATTGAGTAAATCTACTTCTGAGCTTGAGTTTTTAGCATAAGAAAGTATGAAACTATTTTCTTGACTTGTTGGTAACTGATAATATCTTGGATTACCGTTGTAGTAAGCTTGCTTACTGTATTTAACTAAGCTAACCACTGATATAGGTCTCGATAATTCCGGCGTTTCTTGTATTAACTCTTCAAGTTCATTAATGCGTTTTAAGGTGCTCAATTTCATCACACCTTTTTTTCGCTTGGTGTCAACCATAATCTCCACAGGCATAATTCCATTGAATTCTTCTTCAAAGAAACGAATGTCCTTAAAAAACGGTTTGTTTTTAGGCATGTCTTCAATTAGGCTTCCTGAAATTTTAATTTGATAAATGCCAATAATTCCGCCAACTATAAGAACAAGTGCGGTTATATAAATAGTAATGCTACGATGTTTTACCATGCGTTCCATCCAATCTACAAAACCACCAATCCAACGCCTATTTAAATGCTCTAAGTGGCGATCTTTTGGGAACGGTAAAAACGTGTAAATAATAGGAATAACAAGAAGACACAGTATAAATATGGACAAAATACTTAATGATGCCACAAGACCAAACTCTTTTAAAAGAGTGCTTTCTGTAAGTATAAATGTTGCAAAACCTGAAGCTGTGGTAACGTTGGTCATTAATGTAGCGTTTCCTATTTTAGTAATTACACGCTGTAACGATTTTACTTTGTTACCGTGCGATTTTACTTCGTGCTGGTATTTGTTTATTAAGAAAATACAATTGGGAATACCAATGACAATAATTAGTGGAGGTATTAAAGCGGTTAAGACCGTAATTTCATAATTGAGCAAACCAATAATACCAAATGTCCACATTACACCAACACACACAACAATCAATGAAATAAAGGTTGCTCTAAAAGACCTGAAAAACAAAAAGAATATTAAGGATGTTACAAAAAGAGCTGCACCTATAAATATGGGAATCTCATCTACAATATTTTGAGCATTTAGAGTACGTATGTAAGGCATACCAGACACACGAACATCCATACCGGTTTTCGCCTCAAATTCTTCAACTTTAATTTCCAGTTCATTGATAATAAAATCTTTTCTGGCAGATGTGTTTACAATATCTTTTTTGAGATATATGGCTGTGCGTATGGTTTTAGTCTCAGCATTAAATAAAAAGTTGTCGTAAAACGGATATTGTTTAAACAGTTCATTCTGAAGCGTGTCTATCTGTTCAATGCTAGAAATAGAATCTTTTATAAAAGGTTTTAAATCAAACTGTTCCTTCTCAGTATTCTTAACTAACTTTTGAAGGTCTTTAATGGATAGTACTGTTTCAACTTCTTCAAAGGTTTTAAAAGATTCCGCGAGTTGGTTCCATGCGTTAAATTTTTCAACCGAAAATAATGACGAATCTTTAACACCAAGTACAATAAGGTTACCCTCTTCCCCAAATATATCTAAAAACTCATTATAGGTTTGGTTAACTTCATGGTCATCAGGAAGCAGGTTTGCTTCGGTATAGGTAAAACGCATGTGTTTCCACTGTAAACCAAAGAATACGGTGATCAGTATTAAACAGATCAATATGAAAATCTTATTGCGAAGAATAAGCCTTGCAACAGCTTCCCAAAATCCAGTGGTTAAAAGTTTAAACATGGTAGAAAAATGAGCCGCAAAGGTAGAAAAAAGCTAAGTATTTACTAGTAGAATTAACAGTAATATAATCGCTTTACAATGAAATATTAAAAGTAAACTTAAAAGCAATATTATCTTCTAATTTAGGCAAGTGATAGCCGCCATAACGATAGGCAAAACTTAGTCCGAAACCGAAAAGGAGTTTATTGATTTCAAACCCAGATTCGGAATATAGTTTTTCAATTGTGCCAAAGTTAATCCCTTGGTGCCTATCAATACTTCGCATATTACCAACAGCATATCGTGAAATAAAAACCAATTGAGGCTTAAAACGTTCTGAAATTTTAAACGGTTTTAAATAATGCTTTAGTTGAAGGGTTGAGAACTTATCACTAAAAAACTCATTAAAATACATGGTTTCAAAGCTGTTTAGGCCAGCTACAGAAAAACGTTGTAAAATGGTTTCTTTTGTGATATTATTGGGATAGGCGTGGTATAGATGGGTGAGTGGAGTTTCTCCACCAGCAATACCTGCCACTAAAGTGATTTTGGTAATTGCATCATTTTTATGATTGAATTGTTGAATAGTCCTAAAATCAATTTTTGAAAAATTAAAATCACTACCAAATACAGATTTGACGCCTTGGGTCAATTGAAGTGTAAATTTAGGATAGCCATCAACCACCGTTTCAACCCTGTCCTTAACAATATCAAATGTACTGAAAGGACTCCATTGCAAACTAATTTTAGCGGTACTTAGATCAAACGTATGATATGTTCTGTCATCCAAAACAAAATTATACTCGTAAGTTGGATCTATTTTGCTTAACGCGAATTGGGTTTCAGATAATAAATGATTTGAAAGCCGATGTTCAATGGCAATGGCTTTAGTAATATGTTTATGAAACAAATCTATATTAAGGAGACGTGGTTCAAAGAAAGTAAAAAAACGTTTGTCAGTGAGGAAATTTGAGCTCCCTGTTTCAGAAAGGTCATCAGTATAAGAAAGGTTTATCCATGTATTTGAGGGTTCATCTACCCTAAACCCTCCTCCAATTCTGTATTTAAAAGCTTTATCCTTAAAGCCATAAACAAGATAGGTGTTTATACGAAAACGTTCTGAAAATCTATCGTTGGTAATACCACCTAAACCTGTTCTGAATCCTTCATATTGATTGAATTTTACAAGATATCTAAGATCAGCTTTAAAATAGTTGAAGGGCATAAAACCATTCCCGATGTTTTTAATGAGATCCGCTTTTTTAATGGAATCCTGAACGTTTTTAATAGAATCTTTTTCTCTGGAATTTGGTTTTTGGGCAATACTATTTGTTGCAAAAATTAAAAAAAGAACAACAAACAGGTTTTTGAGCATATAAAATTATAGTTAAAAAAACATCCCAAAGTGATTTGGGATGTTAGTTGTTTTTTAGAAATTAGTCTTAGACTGTCATTATTTCTTTTTCCTTAACATCGAGAATACTTTCAACACGTTTAACGTAAGAATCGGTAAGTTCTTGTACGTCTATTTCGGCGTTACCTTGCAGGTCTTCAGACACGTCCGATTTTTTTATGTCATTCATGGCCTCTTTACGTGCATTTCTTATTCCAATTTTTGCTTCTTCTGCTTCAGCCTTAGCTTGTTTAGCTAGCGTAAGTCTACGTTCTTCAGTTAGAGGTGGCACATTAATTATAATCATCTCTCCATTATTCATAGGATTAAAGCCTAAGTTGGCAAGCATAATACCACGTTCAATTTCCTGAAGCATATTTTTTTCCCAAGGCTGAACAGAAATAGTCCTACCATCTGGAGTGTTAACATTGGCAACTTGACTTAGTGGAGTCTGCGATCCATAATAATCTACCATAACACTACCCAGCATTGCAGGGCTCGCTTTACCTGCTCTAATGTTTACTAATTGTTTTTCAAGATGCTTAAGTGCAGCATCCATAGATTCTTTAGTTGTATCTATTATAAATTTAATGTCTTCGTCCATTTTAAAAAATTTTAATTGAGAGTTATCAAAATTTAGGCCAAAACCTTACAGGTTGACTACTGTACCTATAGTTTCACCAGAAATTACTTTTAAAAGATTTCCTTTTTTATTCATATCAAAAACAATAATAGGCAATTTGTTTTCTTGGCTTAGTGTAAATGCTGTAGTATCCATAACCTTAAGCCCTTTCCTTAATACATCTTCAAACGTAATAAAATCGAATTTTGTGGCAGAATTATCTTTTTCTGGATCTGCATTGTAAATACCATCAACTCTAGTTCCTTTTAAAATAACATCTGCTTCAATCTCTATAGCTCTTAACACTGCTGCAGAATCTGTAGTAAAATACGGATTACCAGTGCCACCACCAAATATAACCACACGGCCTTTTTCTAAATGACGCATTGCTTTACGCCTTATAAAAGGCTCTGCAACTTCATTTATTTTTATGGCAGATTGTAAACGTGTTGGTATACCTGCATCTTCTAAAGCACTTTGTAAAGCTAATCCGTTAATTACTGTGGCAAGCATGCCCATATGGTCTCCTTGAACACGGTCCATACCATTGCTAGCACCAGAAACACCTCTAAAAATATTGCCACCACCAATTACAATAGCGACTTCCACACCTTTATCTGTGATTGATTTTATATCGTTCGCATATTCTGCTAAGCGCTCAGGATCTATGCCATATTGGCGATTTCCCATTAAAGCTTCACCAGATAACTTCAGAAGTATTCTTTTATATTTCATTTTAAATTTTGAAAGTTGAACAAAAATAATAAAAATAGCGGTGGAATATATTTAGTTATGATTTTTTTGATGACATCTTCAAATCTTTTCGATGTAACTATAAGTAATAATTAACCAAGACCTATTATGAGACACTTATACCTGTTTTATTTATTACTAATGATAAACGGATTACATTCTCAGAATTTTGAATGGGTTAAAGCATTTGGCGGATTGGGTAATCAACATATCAATGATATTGTAATTGATAGCTTTGACAATGTCTATGTGTTTGGCGACTTTGAGAACACCGTTGATTTTAATGCCTCGCCTGAAGAGACATTTAACTTAACTTCAATAGAAGGCTATAATGCTTTTTTAGCTAAATATGATTCCGATGGAAATTTCCTTTGGGCAGAACAGATAGAAAGCTCTTATTTAATAGATATAGACAAGGTTGTTATAAGTGCAAATTCAATTCTCGTTGTGGGTGGGTTTATAGGTTCCGTAAACTTTCAAACTGAAACAGAAACAATAGCTTTAAACTCTCCATCAAAAAATAAAATGTTTTTGGCAAAATATAATCTGGATGGTAATCTTCAATGGGTTAAATATTGGGGAAATTCTACTGCACATATCGGAGCACGTGATGTGGTAATTGATAGTCAAAATAATATTCATATATGTGGACATTACGGAGATGGTGTATTACGGCCTAACACAAACTCTAATACTCCTGCATTTTCAGCCATTCAAGATAAAGGCTTTTGGATAGAGATAGATGAAAGTGGCAATTATTTGGATTCAAAAACTTTTGGTGATCCTAACAATAGTTGGTACACTTATGATAGAGTGCAATCTATTAAATTTGATGACTTCGGAAATTCTATAATAACAGGGAATTTTAGAGGTAGTTTTGATTTTGATTTTAGTTCTGAAGAAACCATAGTACAAAGTCATGAAAACGGAAGTAATTTTATAGCTAAATATCATAGTACGGGAAGTTTGTTATGGGTAAAAAATGTAGATTTAATAGAACCTAACGATTTACAATTAGACAGTAATAATGATATTTACACAACCGGTAAATTTTATGGAACAGTAGATGTAGATCTTTCACCTAATTCAGAATATATCTTATCTGCTCCTGCATCTTATTATGACAACTATCTACTTAAATTAAATGAAGACGGAAATTTTACTTGGGCTTTTTCTTTTGGAGGAAATTACGGACCTGCTGATAACAGCCGTTCAGTATTGATATCTGGAAATAATCTTTTAATTGCCGGAAGTGTTTCGTTCGAAGGAGATATAGATTTTGATCCAGATCCCAATTCTGATTTTTTAATCCCTGTTAATAATTTATCAGATGTGTTTTTAGCTAAATATAATACTGATGGAGAATTTTCATGGGCTTTTACACTCAGTGGAGATCAAGGGCTTTCAAGTGCTTCTCAAGCCAACAAAGTTGTTTTAGATAATCAAGGAAAGGTTTATGCCATCGGAACTTTTAATAGTACGGTAGACTTTGATCCTGGTAATGAGCAATATAATATTACTTCCATAGATGAACAAGATATGTTTCTGATGAAATTGGATGGGAACCTATTGAGTGTTGAAGAAGAAACTATTACAAATAGTATTAAGCTTTATCCAAATCCGGTTAACGACTACTTGTATTTAGACTCAGAATCTCAGATTAAATCATTGGTTATGTATGATTTAACAGGTAAGATTATATTTGAAAGAAATAAACCAGCCTATAATGTAGAAATTAACCTAAAGGAATTAACCAGATCCACTTTTTTTATAAAAATATCTACGGAACAAGGTGAGTTTTGGAAGAAAATTTTGAAACAATAAAAAAAAGCCTCCTTATTTGGAGGCTTTTTATATTTATAACTAGGAAGGATTAACCTACGCTAGCACGTTTAAATCCGGTAACTTCAACATCACCATAAGACTTAACATATTCAGCAACCTGTCTCTTATACACATCTGACGCTGCCGACGACTCCTTACGTGTAGAT
>CAJXVG010000038.1 GCA_913061495.1 uncultured Winogradskyella sp. | reverse complement strand
ACGTAAGGAGTCGTCGGCAGCGTCAGATGTGTATAAGAGACAGCCTCTAACGTCAAAAAACCATGGCCAAAACCTTTGGGTATAAAAACCTGTTTTTTATTAGCTGCAGATAATTCGACTGAAAAATGTTCTCCAAATGTGCTGGAGTCTTTTCTCAAATCAACTACAACATCTAATACTTTTCCCGTTACGACTCTTACTAATTTTGATTGCGCTTGTTCTCCTACCTGATAATGAATACCTCTTAGCACACCTTTGCCTGACATTGACTCGTTATCTTGAACAAAATCTAAATCTTTACCAATTGCTTTATTGAAATTATGTTGGTTAAAAGATTCCATAAAGTAACCACGGTTATCTTTATAGATTTTAGGCTCTATAATAAAACAGTCCTCTAGTTTTGTTGCGGTAACCTTCATTTTATTCTGATAATAAGCTCATTAAGTGTTTGCCGTAACCACTTTTAGTTAATGGCTTTATTACTTTTTTAAATTGTTTCTGGTCAATATATCCCATTCTGTAGGCAGCTTCTTCAATCGCACCAATTTTTAATCCTTGACGTTCTTCAATAACCTGTACAAATTGTGAGGCTTGCATAAGCGACTTAAAAGTGCCTGTATCTAACCAAGCGGTACCTTTATCTAGAACACTAACTTTAAGTTTACCTTGTTCTAAATATTTTTTGTTTATGTCTGTTATTTCTAATTCGCCTCTTGCACTTGGCTTAATGTTTTTAGCAATTTCTATAACCGAGTTATCATAAAAATAGATTCCAGGAACAGCAAAATTAGATTTCGGTCTTTTAGGTTTTTCTTCAATTGATTTAGCTGCTCCATTTTGATCAAACTCTACAACACCATAACGTTGAGGATCGTGTACATGGTAAGCATAAATAATACCTCCATCTGGGCTATTATTCTGTTGAAGCAAATCTGCCAAACCTGTACCGTAAAAAATATTATCTCCAAGAATTAAAGCTACTTTCTCTTTACCTATAAAATCTTCAGCAATAATAAAAGCTTCTGCAAGTCCATTGGGTTGATCTTGAACTGCATATTCAAAATTACAGCCATATTTTTTACCATCTCCTAATAGTCTTTTAAATAAAGGTAAATCTTGCGGAGTTGATATGATAAGTATGTCTCGTATTCCAGCCCACATTAAGGTTGAAATGGGGTAATAAATCATGGGTTTATCATAGATAGGCATGAGTTGTTTACTCACCGCCAATGTAAGTGGGTGCAATCTTGTCCCTGAGCCTCCTGCTAAAACTATTCCCTTCATTATTTTTGATATTTGTTAAGATACCATTGAATGGTTTTTATGATTCCTGTTTCAAAATTCTCATTGGCTTGCCAACCCAATTCATTTTCAATTTTTGAAGCGTCAATAGCATATCTATAATCATGACCTGGTCTATCCTTTACAAACTTAATTTGATTTGAATAAGATTTATCCTTAGGTCTTAATTTATCTAAAATATCACAAATTTTATTGGCAATATAAAGGTTCTCTCTTTCATTTTTTCCTCCAATATTATAGGTCTCTCCTTTTTTACCTTTTTGAAATACTAAATCTATGCCTATACAATGGTCATCTACGTACAACCAATCCCTAACATTTTTACCGTCACCATAAATAGGAATAGGCTCATTGTTTATCGCTTTTCTTATAATTGTAGGTATTAGTTTTTCATTATTCTGTCTTGGACCGTAATTATTGCTACAATTAGTGGTAACCACATTCATTCCATAGGTATGGAAATAGCTCCTAACAATAAAATCTGACGAAGCTTTTGATGCACTATAAGGACTATTTGGTGCGTAAGGTGTTTTCTCTGTAAATAACCCTGTTTTGTCTAAGCTCCCATAAACCTCATCAGTAGAAATATGATGAAATCTATTGTTTTCTAAACCTTTTTTGAAAGAGAAGGGAGCGTCCATCCAATGTTTTTTAGCTGTATTAATAAGATTGAATGTTCCGTTTATATTGGTTTTAATGAAAGCATCAGGGTTTTTAATGGAGTTATCTACATGGGATTCAGCCGCAAAGTGAATTACACCAGAAAACTTATATACTTTAAAAAGATTGTTAACTAATTCTGAATCGCATATGTCTCCTTTCACAAAACGATAGTTTGGATTGTTCTGTAAAGGATCTAAATTAGAAAGCTCACCAGCATAGGTGAGCTTATCTAAATTTATAACATTGATATCTTTGTACTTATCTAGGATATGGATAATGAAATTTGAGCCTATGAAACCCGCACCACCTGTAATAAGTAAAGATTCATTATCGGTCATATTCTTTTATAAAATTAAAGACTTTAAAAACAAAGTAAACTAAAATTATAATGAGCATTGTCATTACAGGAAATATTAGAGAATATCTTTTCCAAAAACTCCTTTCAATTGTACCTACCTCTTCAAACCCGGATAAGATATCATAATAATCATTTTCTTTAATTAATTGTTGTTGTAACATTTTCAAAGAATCCCTTATAATCATCTCTTCTTTAAAAAGTTCATATTCCTTTGTTAGTGTCTTTTCTTTTGTCAAAGGCATTAAACCTTCTAAGCCTATTGAAACTTTTCCGTTTTCTGATTCGTTTTTTAAGACTTCAATATATATTCTTTGTAAACTGTCTATACGTCTTAATTCGTTTTTATAAACTGATGTTTTTATCTCAATGGTTCTGTCTCTAATATCTTTGAGTTTTTCGGAATACTTGTTTTTGAAGGTTTTTTCAAAACCTTTTTCGAGACTTGTAAATATATCGTTGGTGCCTGATTTAGCCTGAACTGAAAAAATTGTTCCACTTAAAATATCACGATTTTCAATATACTCTTCATAAGGAAGGTCTTTGGCAAGCGTACTATCAATGGTCTGAATATAGTCATTGTATTCTTTCAAAAGATCATTTTGTGTTTCTGGTCCTATTTCAATGTCAAAACCAATAAGTTCACTTGCAGTTGAAGTGTCTATTTCAAATATATTGGATAGCACTTTTAAGTTTCTAGAACTTATAAGTGCGTTAAAATAATTAACATTATTGGCTAATTGATACTTAGAATCAAAATATGGCTTAACCAACATATTAGAACTATAAACGGGCTTGTTAAATTTATCTACAACAACCCCAATTATTGCTGCTATCATTAATACTATAGCTATTATTTTAAAATAAGCAACTATTGGTTTTAATGTGTAGATTATTATTGAAAAAAGCCCCTTGAAAATTTTGCCTATAAACTGAAACAGTTTTTCAAACATCCTCCCAATAGCATTGAATAGCTGTCCTAAATCCACCTCTTCGTTTTGGGATTCTTGTGGTAATTTATCACTCATTTCTTAAGAATTAAATATTTGTTCTAGTATTTTTTTTGTTATAACATAAGTTGGTTTTACACCAGATGTTCCCAATCCTCCTGAAGCTAATGTGCTCCCTGTTTCTAAAGGATTGTCACTTGCATAATACGCATATCTTACTTTTACATCTTCATTTATGCTTCCCCTAACTCTTGATGCGGCTTGTATCGCTTTTTGGTAGTGTGCACCTTCCATCTCTAAACCAATGACATTCCACGTAGAGTTTTTAAAAAACTTTAAAATCTCCTTGTTTTGAAGTGAGGTTCCTAAAACTGTTACCATTGTGCCTTCAAAAACATCCACACCACAATCTAACAAATCGCTTTTGCTCAATTCGTTATTAAGCGGATAGTTGTCTGCGGTACCTTCAAAAATATGGGCAGATGGTATCATTATATCACTTTTTCCTCCTTCTAAAATCCCTGCTTTACCCATAATGGAAATAGACTTAACGTCTAAATGTACTTTTTTTCCTTCTACTTTTATAGGTTTTAAAAGCTCGTCTAAAGTTTCATAAGCTTGCTCGCCAAAAGCATAATCCATTACTATAATAACAGCCTTATTGTTTTTCTCAGCTTCTGAATATTCAAAGTTAGTTTTTGAAAAATCAATCTTATCTGTATCAAAAATTTGAACATCAATATTTGTACCCGAAGCATCTTTTATATAGAGCATTCCGTTTTGCAACGCCAACTTTTCCACTTTATTGCGCATGGCTATGTTTATAGAACTGCTTAACGCCTCGTAAACCTCAAAAATATCTTTTTTAGTTTCGCTTGCTTTAAGTGTACCCTTTGTGAAAATTGAATTCATGACACTATGCATATTTGCACTAATGATATGAATAGGTCTTTCTAATAAACCATTTTTGTGCAAAATGTGTTTTATATTATTTGCCCAGATTTCACCGTGGATATGATGCCCTAAACGTTCTCTTAAAACAGGGCTGAAGGTTATTGTTCTTTTATTATTGTTTACGGTTTCTTCAATAGCTAATTTTCCTAACCAATAAACTATATGTAGTAAACGTTCTGGTTGGGTATTCGTAGCAAAATTAGAATAAACTTCAGTGAGCTCATTAAATGTTCTACCAAGAATATTTGCCGTGTGCGTTATGGCAATTTCACGTTCTTTCTGTGTGAGTTTTTTCGTCTTTTTAACAGCGGTTTCCAACTTAACCCAATCCCTTACCGTTGTACCTTCTTCATCAATTAACACACGTTTACTGATTTTATGAGACTCGACGAATAGAAATGTAAGATGGGTAAGAATATCATAGATTTCAGATCTACCGCGTGTTATTTCAATATTCATTTGCTCATCATCAATACGGTAGCAATTACGTCTTCTTTTTGGTGGAATAATAGGTTTAAAATGTGAATTAGAATAGCCTTCATCACTCGTTAAATTGATGTACATACATTCTTCAATGCCTTGTGGCAATCTGTCTATAACGTAGAGCAAGCCTTCTAGCTCCGCCTTTTCATCTCCAATTGAGCCATAAATTTCTGGTCTTAAAAGTAAGAGTGACTCTCTCAATGTTTCACCAGAAACTCCCATAGGTTTATAAAATCCGCGATTAAATAAATGTCGCATGGTAATATACATACGCTCTATGGCGTTTGAACTCTCCTGAGCTCTTGTTCTTTCGTGTATTTTTCTAGTTTTACTCATTATCGTTGTGGCGCAAATATAGTTTTATTTGGTTAAACCTTGATTGTGAATTTCATCTGCAATTTTACGATCATTAGACAATCTAGGAATTTTATTTTGCCCTCCTAATTTACCGATAGATTTCATATAAGTTTGAAATCCGTCTTTTTTTATTGATGTGATTTTTAAAGGTTGAAGCACTTTGCCTTCAATTAAATCTAAATAATAGCTGTTTTGCTTTTGAAGCGATTGTTCTAGGCCTTGCACAAAACGCTGTACATCATCTGGCTCGTTTTCAAATTCAATTAACCATTCATGATATGGTAAACCTTCACTAGGATTTATTTGTGGTGCAACAGTAAACTCATTAACAGAAATTGAAGTGCCTTCAATCGCTTCTTTTAAAGCTTGTTCCACTTCTTTTCCGATTACGTGTTCCCCAAATGCAGAAATAAAGTGTTTAATCCTACCGCTTACAATAACTCTATATGGACTCAGTGAGGTAAATTGAATCGTATCTCCAAGATTATATGCCCAAAGACCTGCTGTTGTAGAAACAATCATTACATAATTAACTCCTAATTTTACATCATCTATCATGATGCGTTTAGGCTCTTTTTCAAAAAAAGATTCGGCTTCAACAAACTCATAAAAAATACCTGAGTTCAATTGCAATAGCATTCCGCGTTCATTCTGTTTGTCTTGAAATGCGAAAAACCCTTCACTTGCAGGATATAATTCTATGCTATCTACTTTTCTTCCTATTAGATTTTCAAATTTTGCACGATAGGGTTCGTAATTAACTCCGCCAAAAATAAACAGATTGAAATTTTTAAAAATTTCACCAACTTTTTGGTCTTTCTTTTCAATTAAGCGTTCAAAGTACATCTGAACCCAAGATGGAATCCCTGAAATTATGGTCATATTCTCATCAACCGTTTCTTCAACTATAGCATCAACTTTAGTTTCCCAATCCTCAATACAATTAGTTTCAAGACTTGGCATTCTGTTTTTTTGAAGATATTTTGGGACATAATGCGCCACAATACCCGAAAGCCTCCCAAGTTTAATTCCGTTTTTTTCTTCAAGAACGGGACTTCCTTGTAGAAAAATCATTTTTCCGTTTACAAATTGGGTATTACCTGTTTCGTTGATATAAAGTAAAATAGCATTTCTTGCTGCATTGACGTGAGTTGGCATACTTTCCTTTGTAATAGGAATGTATTTTGCGCCAGAGGTTGTCCCTGAAGTTTTAGCAAAATAAAGCGGTTTACCTTTCCAAAGAATATCTGCCTCGCCTTTTACAACACGTTCTACATAGGGTTTTAGATCCTCATAATCTCTAATTGGAACTCTTGACTTAAAATCCTCATAAGTTGAAATCTCAGCAAAATTATGGTCTTTGCCAAAAGCTGTATGCTTGGCTTCTGAAATTAAATTTTTGAATACAGATTTTTGAGTTTCCACTGGATTGGAAGCCCATTTTTTTATGCGTAATGCAATTAATTTTGCAAACGGTTTAGAAAGTGCTGCTTTGATTGATGCCATTACTGAAAATCAATAAAATTGGTTGGATTTACGGGATAGCCCTTACTCCAAAGTTCAAAATGTAAGTGTGGTCCGGTTGTTAATTCTCCTGTATTACCAGACATTGCAATAACCTCTCCCGCTTTCACTAAATCTCCTTGTGCTTTTGTGATGGCAGAATTATGCTTGTAAACAGAAATTAATTCTTGGTTGTGCTCAATTATTACTACATAACCTGTTTCAACGGTCCATTCAGCAAAAATCACAGTACCATCTGCAGTAGCTTTAACAGGTGTGTTTGCAGTAACAACAATATCCACGGCATAATGTTTTTGTTCAATATTATATGCTTCGGATATGTTACCATTTACAGGTGGAAACAGCACATAATTAGATTTATCACCAGCACCTTCAAAAAGATTATATTTATCTTCTTTACTGACTTTTTCGCGCAATAAAGAATCTTCCTTGCTGGTTTCTACTTGTTGTATGTTTATATCGTTCTTAACAGCTTGAATTATTGAATCTCTATTGAAATCTACATTGCTAACATCTCCAGTCAACACCTTACGGATTGATGCATAATAACGCTCATTGAGCTCTAATTCTTGTACCAAAGAGTCCGTTTTATAATTAAGCACAGAGGCTTTTTTCTTTAGGCGAGCAGAAGAATAACCTGGAATGTACTCGCGAAGTGGTGTAAAAGCTATTAACAATATCGTAAAAAAGATTAAAAGAATAGCGGAAACAGAAGTCAACACAAACACATTGAGACGTGTAAGTTTTATGGCAAAACGCTCTTCAAAAGTATCTTCATTCAAAATGACCAAACGGTACTTATGAAGCAGTTTTTTAGCAAATTTCTTTTCTTTTTTCTTCTTTTTCCCCATCAAAACAAAATTAGTTAAAATAGTGAAATAGCAGTCCCTTTAAATGCTAAAGTTGGTTTTACTTCGTTATTATTAAACTATAATTACTAACTTTGTAATCTAAAATTTAAAATTATGAGTTTAAGCATGATACCATTGATGATTGGATGGCCTCAAGTAATTCTAATTGCAGTTATTGTCTTGATATTATTTGGAGGAAAGAAAATTCCTGAACTTATGAAAGGCTTAGGAAGTGGATTGAAAGAATTTAAAGACGCTAGTAAGGAGAACGATTCACCAAAAAAAGCTGAAGAAAAGGAATAACGAACACCTATTAAAGTATAAAACAAAGAACGCCAACATTTAGTTGGCGTTCTTTGTTTTCATTTAATCTCTATCGATTTAATAATTGATTCAAGCTCAAAAATATATTCTCGTTTCTCAAGAGAAGGTGCATAGACATAGCCATCTGCAATTAAATAACGTTTATTCACTTCGTCTTTTATGGCATAAGTAATAAATGGTCCAGCCATATACTGTCCTTTTACCTCCCAAACTCCACGGACTTCGTGGGCTTCTTTATTGTCTATAATAGTTTCGTATAAAAATGGCGCATAGGCATCTTCAACCGTCATGTAAATATCATCTTCACCGGGAATTTTGGTCTTGGTAATATTGTTTCGCATGTTAACAATATCCATGATGGTACTGTCTTTTGAAATGGTGTTCAATGGTACTTCATAAAACATCAAATCCATCGTTTTTGTATTGCTTAAGCTTTTTCTTATCCAGAAAAAATCGTCAGTAGATTTTCCTATTTTATATGCAGAAGGAATATCTACGGTAAAACCAAGTTTGGTTTCCATATCCTCATCCTTTAACAGAGATAAGTTAATACGTCGTTGCTTTTCCTTTACTTCTTCCTTGTTAAAGGCATCCATAATTTTACTCTTGTTTTCCTTTAGCTGTGCAATAATATCCCTATCTGTCTTACCACTTACCACAGCAACGGTTTGAGGTTTGGCAAAAACATCCTTCATAATTTTAGTAGAAGCGGTCTCAGATCCTTTTTCGATCTTTAAAACAATTCTGCTTCGGGTTGCAAAACCATCGAATACTTGTGGTGGAATTTGGCGCATACGGTACAATGGCTCATCGTTTGGGAGTCCGTTTAATGGAGCTGCAAAAATAGATCTGATGTTTTCGCCTAGATTGTCTTCCCACAGCAAATTATCAACTACAACCGAAATACTATTTAAATTTCCGTTTGAAGCTGAAAGGTATTTTTGATTATCACCTTCTTTTTTATTGTCTCCACAAGCCATTAATAGCACACAGAAAAGTACAGTGTAAAAAGCTCTCATAATATTTTAAATTTTTGTTGGTTTTATTGAGACACAATAAGTGTCGTTCCTATTTTGAGTTTATTACCACTAATATCGTTCCAATCTTTTATATTTTGAACAGAAACTCCCGAAAATTTTTGTGAAATACTCCAAAGCGAATCACCAGACCTCACTTTATAAGTCTTTTTCCCTGCTGAATTAACAACGGTTTTTGTTGGTTTTGATAAGTTTTTCACCATAGAGGCAGATGGGTTTCTTGGATAAATAGTTAAACGTTGTCCTATTTTTAAATTATTGCTTCTTAAGCCATTCCAACGTTTTATTTGGCTAACCCTAACCCCAAACTTCCTTGCAATTTTACCTAAATAATCACCACTTTTTACACGATATCTTGTTTTTGTATCTGCCTCAAAAAGCTGAGGCAAGGGTTTCTCACGTTTATCAAATTCTGCCTTTGCAAATGCATAGATTTTATCTTCATTACTCACAAAGATACCAACGGATTCGCGAGGTAATCTTAATGTGTATGTTTTTCCTTCAACTTTTGGAATAATATCTAATTTATATGAAGGGTTTAAAAATTGAAGTTCTTCAATATTAACACCTGTAACATCAGATACTTGGTCTAATGTTATCATTTGTTTTACATGAATTGTATCAGTCTGTACATGTTGAAACGCAGGTTTTTCTGGTTTAAAACCGTGTTCTTTAGCATATTCAAAAATATACATAGTTGCTAAAAATGCAGGTACGTAACCCGCAGTTTCTCGTGGTAAATTCCGTCTAATATTCCAATAGTTTTTGTAACCACCCGAGCGTCTGATTGCTTTATTTACGTTTCCTGGTCCTGAATTGTAAGCCGCTAAAGCCAAGTCCCAATCACCAAAAATTGTATAGAGTTTTGATAAGTATTGTGCTGCTGCAGTTGTTGATTTTATAGGATCGCTACGATCATCTACATAACTGCTTACGTCTAAGTTGTATTCTTTTCCTGTTCCAAACATAAACTGCCAAAGCCCAGTTGCACCAACTCGTGACCTTGCTTTTGGTTTTAATGCAGATTCCACAATAGAAAGATATTTCATTTCAAGTGGAATATTGTAGTTATCAAACTCCTGTTCAAACATAGGAAAGTAAAAATGGCTTAAGCCCATTAAACGCTCCATTGACTTATGCCTGTATTTAAGGTATCCTTTTATTACATTTTCTAGTGAAGGATTGTATTCTACATTAAAGGGTGTTCTGGCATTAAGTCGTTCTAGCCTTGCTTTTAAGGTATCCGTTGACAACTCTGGATAATCAACAGGTTTATAATTGAGTTCGGTTACCGATTTATAAATAGTGTCAAACAGGTTATTGCTATATAACTCATCTAACCATTTTTGATCTAACTGTGCAGCCTCATCCAAATCTTTTAGTTGTTGGATGGACAAAGAATCCAAAACTGCGGGAATCTTATTTTCAACAGTTATGACTTTACCGTCAATTATTGAATCATTAATTGGTTCAGTTTGGGATTTGACCTTAACAATAGAATCTGTTTTGGTTTGCGAAAAACTAACCATAAAAAGGGTGCAAAACAGAATTGATAAAAGAGTCTTCATATTATAAAACTAAAATTTGATGTGCTATTTGCAACGCAAATCGCTGTAAAATAGTGTTTTTAAGTAATCTTAGTCTAAAATTGCTGCAATTCCTGGTAAAGTTTTACCCTCTAAGCTCTCTAGCATTGCGCCTCCTCCTGTACTTACGTAACTTACCTTATCTTCAAATCCGAATTGTTTTACTGCAGCAACAGAATCACCACCTCCAACTAAAGAAAAAGCTCCATTTTTGGTAGATTCTGCAATTGAGTTTCCTAATTCAATTGTTCCTTTGGCAAAATTTTCCAGTTCAAATACACCTAAAGGACCATTCCATAAAATTGTTTTAGATTCATTTACAACTCTATCAAAAATCTCTAAAGAATCTGGGCCTGCGTCTAAACCTTGCCAACCAGTTGGTATTTGCCTTACATCGCAAATTTGTGTGTTTGCGTCATTACTAAATGCATCTGCCGCAACAACATCAACTGGTAAATGAATCTTAACCCCTTTTTCTTCAGCTTGTTTTAAAATCTCCAGGGCTAGTGGCATTTTATCATCTTCGCAAATTGAATTACCTATTTTACCTCCTTGTGCTTTTACGAAGGTAAATGTCATTCCTCCACCAATAATTAAATGATCTACTTTATCTAAAATATTTTCAATAACCGTAATTTTAGAAGATACTTTTGCTCCGCCCAGTACGGCAAGTACAGGTTTGTCACCATGTTCCATAACCTTTTTAATGCTTTCAATTTCTTTAGCTAAGAGATTACCAAAACATTTATTTTCTGGAAAAAACTCAGCCACAATTGTTGTAGAAGCGTGTGCTCTGTGAGCAGTCCCAAAAGCGTCGTTAACATAGATATCACCTAGTTTAGAAAGCTTTTTTGCAAAAGCTTTATCTCCTTTGGTTTCTTCCTCATGAAAACGTAAATTTTCGAGCAACAAAATTTCGCCAGGTTTAAGGGCTGCTGCTTTTTCTTCAGCCTCCTCACCAATACAATTGCTTGCAAATTTTACTTCAACACCCAATATATCTTCAATTTTAGGGATGATATGCTTTAACGAAAACTCATTCTGTTTACCTTTTGGTCTTCCTAAATGAGACATTAAAACACAACTTCCACCATCCTCTAAAATTTTGATTATGGTTGGTTTAGCAGACACAATTCTAGTATCATCAGTGACCTCAAAATTCTCGTTTAGCGGTACATTAAAATCTACACGGATTAATGCTTTTTTATCTTTAAAATTGAAATCGTTTAATGTTTTCATCTATTTGAAATTTTATGATTTTGAAACCAAAAATAAATTTAGGTTTGTTTCATTATATTTTTACTTGAAGAACAAATATAAAGATTAGAAAGCATAAAAAAATTACATAGTTTTGCTTTATGCAATTTTCTGAAGTTTTAGGTCAAGAACACATAAAAAATCACTTAACAACAAGTGTTGATGCTGGCAGAATTGCCCATGCACAATTATTTGTAGGACCTGAAGGTTGTGGCACCTTACCAATGGCATTGGCTTATGCACAATATTTGCTTTGTGGCAATACAAATGGTGAAAATAATGGTGGTAATGCGGCTTGCAACCTAAAATTTAAAAATTTTTCACACCCAGATTTACATTTCGCTTTTCCTGTAACGACAAGCGATAAGGTAAAAAGCAAACCTGTTTCCAGTTATTATTTAGAAGAATGGAGACAATTATTAGAACAACAGCCTTATGGCAACCTTTTTGATTGGTACAAATTATTGGGAGTTGACAATAAACAGGGCTTAATAAGTGTGCATGAAGCGCATGAAATTGTAAAGTCTTTAGCTTTAAAATCTTATGAAGGAGGTTATAAAGTAATGTTGATTTGGATGGCCGAAAAAATGAACACTGAGTGCGCCAACAAATTGCTAAAACTCATTGAGGAACCGCCAGAAAAAACAATTTTTATTTTAGTGGCTGAGGATGAAGAGCATATAATAAATACAATTCGTTCGCGATGCCAAATACTACATTTTCCTCCTTTGGCCGAAGATGCTATTTCTAATGGTTTAGTTAAAAAATATCATATCGAAACTTCGGTTGCTACTAAAATTGCTCATCAAGCTAACGGCAACTATAACAAGGCTTGTGACCTTGTTTATCAAGACAGTGAAGATATTCAGTTTGAAAAATGGTTTGTGTTCTGGGTTCGATCTGCGTTTAAGGCCAGAGGGAACAAAGCGGCTATTCACGATTTGATAAGTTGGAGTGAGGAAATTGCTAAAACAGGTAGAGAAACTCAAAAGAAATTCTTGAAGTTTTGTTTGGATTACTTTAGACAAGCTTTATTGATGAATTATAAAGCTGAAGAACTCGTATATCTTGAACCAAAATCTGAAAATTTTAAATTAGAAAATTTTGCCCCTTTTGTTCACGACTCTAATATTTTAGATATTTCTGACGAAATTCAAGGTGCTATTTACCACATAGAACGGAATGGGAACTCTAAGATTATTCTTACAGATTTATCTATTAAATTGACCCGTTTATTGCATAAAAAAAGCCAAGCGAAAACTTGACTTTTTTTAAAAATTATCAAAAGAAATTTATATTATTTTGAATCTTCTTTTTCACTTGTTTCTGTTTCTTCTTTATCAGTGCTTGTTCCACTGTAGGCTTCGTTAATTGCTGTAGTTACTTCTTCGGTAATATCCTTACCTTCTTCACCATAAATTACACTTCCTGCTTGATTTTTACCCAATATAAATGTGTAGCCATTCTTTTTACCGTAATCTTCAACAAAACTGTTTACTTTAGAAATTACTGAATCCATTTCGGTGTTGAAAGCTTGTTCCATCTGCTGCTGCTGCATTTGCATTTGCTGTTGTACTGGCTGCCATTTTTGTGAAAAGGCTTGTGATTCCTGTTGTTGTTTTTGCGGAGACAATTTACTTAATCGCGCTTGTACTGACTGAACTTCTGCTTGGTAAACTTGTGCAATACTATCTCTTGTTTTAGAGAAGTCAGTATTTTTAGTTTCAAAATTTTTCTCAATGTCCATCTTCATTTGATAGTCATTGATTACTTCTCCATTATCAATGAATCCTATTTTTTGTTGATCCTGACAAGATGCAAATAATGTCAATACAATTCCGACTGCTATTAGTTTTCTCATTTTAAGTTTAATTTATTTTTTTGCAAATGTATAAAAGATAAGGCGTGTTTTGCTCAATTTTTATACTATTGATAAAATTAATAATAATAAAAGTTTAAATTGAAATTCTTAATTAATTTTAAGGCTGTTTAAGTGTTTTTAAGCGACTTTTAATCAAAATCCATGTAATTGGACTATTCAGTGGTAAACTAAAGCAATAATATCTCTAATATTAAGAATTCTTGTTTTTTAAGACATAAATATGTGAAGAATATTCTTTTGTTCGACGTGCATGATAATTTGATAGCCATCCTACCCTAAAAGCATTAAAAGGGTTCATTCTTTTAGATTTATATTTTTCGGACAACAAACTGACATAATAAGAATCAAACTTCATAGGATGTATTTCAACCAATTCAATATTTACCTTATTAAATAATTTTGAAATGGATTTTTTAGAAAAATGCCACAGGTGTCTTGGCACATCGTAAGCTGCCCAACAACTTTCATAATACTTAGCGTCGTAACTATTAAAGTTGGGAACTGCTATTACTAAAGTTCCGTTTTGCTTTAAAAGTGATTTCAGTAGATTAATGTGCATTTCTAAATCTGGTAAATGCTCCAAAACATGCCAAAGTGTAATAACATCAAAATTATTAGATTTAAGGTTATTTAGCTCCTCTACTCCAAATACAGAATTGTTTGTTTTGGAATTAGCAATTTGTTTTGCGGTTTCATTTGGTTCAATTCCTGTGATATTCCAATTATTTATTTTTGCTTTTTCAAGAAAATCTCCAGTTCCGCAACCAATATCTAAAAGTGATTTTGATTCTGAATTAAATCCATTTATTAGTTTAAGTTTTCTTTTTAAAGCAATTTCTCTTACGGAATGGTAAACAAACTCTAAGAGATTTCTTTTGGTATCTGTGTGCGAAATATAATCTTCACTCTTATAATATTCTGATAATTTATCTGCTTTGGGCTGCGGGAAAGTTTCAAGCATATCTAATTCCTTGTCATATAATAACTGAAATTCTTCGCCTGAAACGGAATGGTCTTTTACGGTAAGATATGTTGGTTTATTTTTCATTTTAATAGATTCTGAAATTTTATCAGAATAAAAGAATATTTTGCTTAAAGTGAATGAATAATACTTAAACCATTTTGTTTTAACCTATACCCATTTATTTGTTCTACTATCAATTTAATTTCGGTCACATCAAAAAACGCTGTTTTAATTAATGAAAGAAAGCTTGAATTTTGGTAATTGTTTCACGTGGAACACAAATTAAATGGTTCGGCATATATAAATCTATCTTCCTAAATAAACCAATAAAACAGAAATATCATTTGGAGATACACCACTAATTCTTGATGCTTGTGAAATGGTTACAGGTTGAATTTCACTTAACTTTTGCCTCGCTTCTAAACTCATGCTTTTTAATTTTGAATAATCAAAATCAGAAGGGATTTTTAGGTTTTCGAGACGATTTAATTTATCAGCATTGTTCTTTTCCTTTTCAATATAACCTGCATATTTAACTTGAATCTCCGTTTGCTCAATAACCTCAGAATCTAAATTATGATCATTAATATAAGCTTCGACTGATTCAAATTTTCGAACGTCATCAATAGTAATATTAGGTCTCGCAAACAACTTAAACATTTTATCCTGCTGTTTAACTGGTGCAGAATTTTTTGCTTCTAAAATTGGATTGGCCTCTATAGTTGTTACACTAGTATCTTTAAAAAACTGCACAAAAGCATCAGACTTAGATTGCTTTTCTTCCATACGTTTAAGCCTTTTTTCAGACGCCAAGCCAATATTATAACTCAATGGCGTTAACCTAAAATCTGCATTATCTTGTCTCAACAGCGTTCTATATTCCGCTCTCGAAGTAAACATTCGGTAAGGTTCTTCGGTTCCTTTAGTAATTAGGTCGTCTATTAAAACACCTATATATGCTTCATCACGCTTCAACGTAAAAGCATCTTTTTCCTGAACTTTAAGACTCGCATTTATCCCAGCCATTAAACCTTGAGATGCTGCTTCTTCATAACCTGTTGTTCCGTTAATTTGACCGGCAAAATACAATCCGTCTACCAATTTAGTTTCTAAGGTATGTTTTAATTGGGTTGGTGGGAAATAATCATATTCAATAGCATAGCCTGGTCTAAAGAATTTTACATTTTCAAAACCTTTTACGGAACGTAATGCCTTAAATTGAACATCCTCTGGCAATGATGTTGAAAACCCGTTTACGTAATATTCTACAGTATTCCACCCTTCAGGCTCGATAAACATTTGATGCCTGTCCTTATCAGCAAAACGGTTTATTTTATCTTCTATAGAAGGGCAATATCTTGGTCCAACACTTTTAATTCTACCATTAAACATTGGCGATCGATCAAAACCTTCTCTCAATAAATCATGAACTTTTTCGCTCGTATATGTCATATGACATGAACGCTGTTTTTGTAAAGGTTTAGTAATATCTAAATATGAAAATTTCTCAGGATTTTCATCACCAGGCTGTTCTGTCATTTTTGAGAAATCTAAAGATCTACCATCCACTCTTGGAGGTGTACCAGTCTTCATTCTTCCAGATTCAAAACCTAAGTTCACCAGATCTTCAGTAATTCCAGTAGCTGCTCTTTCTCCAGCTCTTCCACCACCAAAATTCTTATCTCCAATGTGAATCAGCCCATTTAAAAATGTACCATTTGTGAGCACTACTGTTTTAGCTTTAACCTCAATTCCTAATGAAGTTTTTACGCCAATTACTTTATGGTTTTCTATTAATAAACCAGAAACCATTTCTTGATAAAAATCTAAATTAGGAGTATTCTCTAACATCAATCTCCAATCTTCTGCAAATCGCATTCGGTCACTTTGGACTCTTGGACTCCACATCGCTGGTCCTTTGGACTTGTTCAACATTTTAAATTGAATAGCTGAAGTATCAGAAACAATCCCGCTGTATCCACCCAAAGCATCTATCTCTCTTACAATTTGACCTTTTGCAATACCTCCCATTGCTGGGTTGCAAGACATTTGAGCAATGTTTTGCAAACTCATTGTTATCAATAGTGTTCTACTCCCCATATTTGCAGCAGCAGCAGCAGCCTCACTACCTGCGTGACCCGCTCCAACTACAATAACATCATAAACTTCATTAAACATATTAATCCAATTTGTGTTCCACGTGGAACAATTGTTATAAACTGAAACAGTCTATACTTATAGTTTTAATTTTTTGCAAATATAGTTTGAAAATGTGGTAATTAAGAACGTTGCTCTAAGTAGTAGTCTTCTTTGGAGCGCATTAATTTTTTGTCGTCACTAGATTTATCTTTGTAACCACAATAGTGCAATATGCCATGAATCATTACGCGCGCAATTTCATCCTTAAACTGTACATCGAAATCTTTAGCATTTTCTTTTACTCTTTCTACTGAAATATAAATATCACCATGTAGTTCTTTTCCTACTGAGTAGTCAAAACTTATAATATCGGTTAATGTATCGTGATTTAAAAATTCAACATTAATTTTGTGTAGATAATCATCGTCGCAAAAGATGTAATTAATTTCACCCTCTTTGTAATCTTCGTTTAGTATAGTTTGAATAATCCAGTCTGAAAATCTTTGTTCATTTTCAAGTTTAAAGTTTGTTTCGTAATTAAAACTAATCATCGTTTTTAAAATATTCTTGAATCTTCTTTTTGTAAAGATTTTGCAAAGGTAAGGCTTGACGGTTTAATATCTCTGTAGTATTGAAATACTGTTTAGCTTTAAGAATTTGATTTACATTGTTATCGTTAAATTGTTTCTTATTGGTTTCGGATTGTCGCTTGCTGTCCTGTCCTTGCATAAATGTTGCGTTTTCAAGTTTTAATAATTGATGTTGAAGATCCATCATTTTCTGTAAGGTTTGATTTGTAAAACCAGAGTTTAAGAGATCTAATTCTACATCTTCCATTTGTTTTATTAATTGGCCTGCTGACTCTATCTTACCTTCTTTTGCCAGTTTGTTTTCTAAAGCTTGACGTAATTGTTGCTGTTGTTTATAAATTTTATACAATTCTGCATTTTGTTCTTCATTGCCACCTTCACCATAACCATCATTATTTTCTTCGGTTCCGTTAGAGCCTTCAGCACCATTCTTACCTTTTTTACCATTTTTACCTCCCTCTCCATTTTGATTTCCATTTTCACCGTTTTCACCGCTTTCGCCTCCTTTTCCTTCTTTTTTTCCACTTTGGCCATTTTCGCCGTTCTGTCCACTTTTACCTTGCTTTCCTTTCTCACCAGGTTTGTCGCCTTCGCCTTCTTTGCCCTTTTTACCTTGTTCACCAGGCTTTTTTCCTTCACCTTCTTTGCCTTTATCACCTTCTTTGCCTTCCTTGCCTTCTTCCCCCTTTTTTACATTCTCTTCCATTTGTTTATTCAACTCCTCTTGACTCATAATGATATCTTGAAGTTGCTCACCTCCACCAGAACCCATTGAAGGATTCATGGACATTTCCATATTATCCAAAACATCACTCAGAAAACTTGCCAATTCATTGCTTGCCGTTATAGCGTATTGTTGAGCAGCCACACCTTGGTATATACGGTTTTCAGTTAACTGATTTAAAGCTTTGTCTATGTTAAAATATACATCTGTAATCTGGGAGTTAACTTTTTCTGAGAGTTTTGGTTGGCGAAGTGATAATGCAAAAAGACTATCATCTATATGCTCAAAATGCTCCCTTAGGTTGTTTTGTTCAACGATGCGCTTACCATACTGGTTATTATCGATACCAATACTACCGAATACATCCATCAATTTTTCTTGATCAAATGAAAAGAGGATTAAATTGTCTAAAATCTGTCTTAGCATTTCAATATCTTCAGACATTTGTTCTCCTCCACCTCCTCCACCAGTGGACGCTTGTTTGAGCATCTCGCTCATTTCTTTCATTTTTTTTGCGGCTTTCTTTTGTCGCTCCTTAGCTTTATTAAGCTGTTGATCAGATTCTTCTGGGTTTACCTCACCTTCGTTATTTTCTTTCTTTTCAAGTTGTTCTGTGGCTTCTTTTTGGTCGAACTTTACTCCATCTTCCAAAGGTTCATCTCGTGGTATGTCCATTGGTTTTTGCAATCTACGGTCTTCTTGTTTTAAATCGTCGAGTTCTTTTTGAAGCTCATCAAATTTTTCATTTAATTTTTCTTGATTCTCCTTTGTGTTTTGTTTGTCCTTTTCGGCTAGCTTTTTTTGTTCTTCTGATAAATCCTCGAGCTGTTTGGATAATTTTTCTGCCTTTTTAGCAACGTAAAAGCGTTTAGTTAACTCCAAAAGCTGTTTCATGCTTCGCTGCTTGTTTTTGTTTTGTTTAGCTAGTTCTTCAAGTTTTTGGGTGAACTCTTCCTTATTGATTTTTTCTTTCAATTTTTCGAGCTCTTCAAGCAGTTTTTCATCCTTTTTAAGTTGCTCTTCGTTCTCTTTTAAGCGTTCTTTCAAATCTTCTTTAAAAGGATCTTCTTCTTTCTGTTCATTTTGAAATTCTTCTAAATTGTCTTGAAGTTTTTTGTTGAAATTTTTCATCAACTGTTCTTGCTGTTTTTGACGTTTCAGAAAATCTTCAAATTTCTTTTTATCATTAAAATTAAGTTGGTCTTTCTCTTTTTGGGTTTTAGAAAATTCCTCCAATTTTTTGTCTTGATCTTGAAGTTTTTCAAAAGTCTTTCCAATATCTTTTATAGTCTCATTTTGCTCTTGTAATTGTTTTTGCTCCTCTTCATCCTTAGTTAACTTTCTATAACTAAAAACACTGCTTTTGGTGCGTTTATAGTTATGTATGGCATCGTTATCAAAAACTTCGAAATACAACTCATAACTCACACCTTCCTCTAAATTTAACTGGTTGGGAAATGCACTTACAAACTCACTGTAATTAGTTGTAGAAACACTGATTGGTTCAACTTGTTTTAAATCCTCATTGTCTGAAGGATAATAGACCAATTGTAGTTTTGTTAGACCATAATCATCACTAGCTTGTCCATAAAAATAGAGGCTTTGTCCATCGGTAGAATCCTTTTCGGCCTTAAGTGTTAATTCTGGATAAGTATCTTTAACAACGCTTAAGGAGTAAGCTAAATTCTCATAATCTTTTAACTTTTTGTTACTGGTTGAAATCGTATAGTTATAGTTTTTAAAAAGCCGTTTTGAAGCTTTGAAATTGTTATCTTCAGTAGTCTCAAATCTTAAAGTATCATCTGCATATATATTGATATCGGTTGTTGATTTTGTGGCTGCTTTCCAGGTTACATTAGTTCCTTCTGGCACAACAGAAGATCCTGTACTTTTTAATATTTCATCTGGTTTCTTGGTGTGTGAAGGATAATCTAAAACCATTTCAAAATTAACCATATTAGGTGTATTTAAAACCTCTAGAGTATAGGGTTTAGAAACGACATCATTTGCAGATAATGTAAAGTCAATTGTTTTTTTGGGGAGATTAAACACATATTCAAATTCACCGGGTGAAACTTGCTTTAAAAAATAAGATTGTCCATTAAATTGTATTTGGGCATTCTCTGGGATTACATCACCAGCAGTTGAAATAATTAATATAAAGTCTTTATTTTCAATCGCCTGAAGTGATTCATTAATAACAAAAAACTGGAAAGGTGCTGGTGGCTCATATGCTGTTTTATAATTTACCACACGTTGATAACTATCACTAAACCAATTGATTTGACCAGTAAAAAGCGACAATAAAATTATGAAAACAGGAATTGCTGCATATTTTAAATATTTGGTGTTAGATTTAAAATTAACGGCAGACTTAAACGGAATTGGTTGCAATTCTTGGGATTTCTGTTCAATACTTGCAATCATCAGATCAGATTGGTGAGAGCTTTGATTTAATTGAAGTACGTTAAGCAGTTTATCACTAACTTCTGGAAAATGATTTCCGATTAATATTGAAGCTGTTTCAAAATTGATGCCTTTTCTAAGCTTAAATAACTGTAACAACGGAATAGCGATAAACTTAATAAACAAACCCACTTCAACCGTAATAAAAATCCAAAACAAAACAGTACGTGCTGTTGGGTTTAACCATAGAACGTATTCTACAAATAAGGTAACTATTAAGTACAATAATCCTATAGCAAAAAATAAGATTGCACCTTTAAGAAGTTCATTGGTATAGTACCGCTTTATAAACTGTTCTAATTTGTTTTTTATGGTTTTGAAATTGCTCATTTTTTTTATCAAATATGTACCTGTCTCTTATACACATCTGACGCTGCCGACGACTCCTTACGTGTAGA
>CAJXVG010000037.1 GCA_913061495.1 uncultured Winogradskyella sp. | reverse complement strand
ACGAGATCAGCCTCGGTCTCGTGGGCTCGGAGATGTGTATAAGAGACAGACTTAATGCCATTGGGTCAACCAACACATATCTAAAGGAAATGACGACCATTACCTTGCCCAAAGATTACACGGTTGTGGTTGCAGATAAGCAAACAGAAGGGAGAGGGCAAATGGGTACTAATTGGCATGGTGAAAATGGTAAAAACCTTACTGTTAGTGTGTTTAAGCATATGGATACTGTGGATATAGCGAATCAATTTCACATTAGTATGGCAACTGCTTTAGCGATTAGCAAGGCTTTAAAAACATTTAGAATACCTCAATTACGTATTAAATGGCCTAACGACATTTTGTCAGCAGATAAAAAAATATGTGGAATTTTAATTGAAAATGTAATTAAAAACAATCAGTTACAAGGTTCTGTAATTGGTTTTGGTTTAAATATCAACCAAAGATTCTTCAACAATCTGCCACAAGCCTCTTCAATGAATCTTTTAACAGGAATTGTTTTTGATAAAGACGAAGTGTTGTCGGAGGTGTTAAAACAATTTCAGCATTTCTTCCAATTATTGGAAGAAGGTAAGCTGTTGGATATAAAATCAAAATACGAAGCTATGATGTTCCGAAGCGATAAACCTTCAACTTTTAGGACTCACCAGAATGAAATTTTTACAGGTATCATTAAAGGTGTGGACGATAATGGTAGGCTTAAGGTTTTTACGGAAGATGAAAATATAAAAACGTTTGATTTAAAAGAAATAACGTTATTGTATTAAATCGCTACCTTCATATTGTTTACTAAAGTCTCAATAAATTTGCTGATAGGGCCTTTTATCATCATACCCATCATGGCATTAAACTCGCCGCTAAAAGTTAACTGAACGTCACTTTTATCCTCTTGAGCTCTGTTGATATCCGCAACCAAAGAAAAATCTAACTTTCCGCCTGCAGCACCTAAAACAACCTTGTTAAAAGGGACTTCTTCCTTTTTCTTTAAAACAATTTCGGGCATACCTTTTAGGGCGAATAAAAATTTATCGTCTCCTAAAACCTCGAACTTACTGATATTTTCTGGCATCAATTTTTCAAAATTCTTAACATCTGACAAGAAACTATAAGTTTCTTCTGGCGTTTTATCTAAAGTTACTTTTGGTGATTGTAAGTTCATTTGTTGTTTAGTAGTTTAATTACTGTATCTAAAAGAATGGGTTTTTACCTGATTTATTCTGCACTCCAATTGCTTGGATTGGCATTCCAATTAGCCAAAACTCTTTGCTGCTCTCTATTTATATAATTTGTGTCTAAAGCTTGTTCAAGTAGATTTTCATAATTGCTTAATGTATGCAATCCTACTTCAGCAGTTTTAAAGTTAGTATTGGCAACATCAAAACCGTAAGAAAAAATCGCCACCATACCTTTTACATTTACATTAGCTTCATTTAAAGCCGCTACTGCATTGAGGCTACTTTTTCCTGTGCTGATTAAATCTTCTACAACAACCACATTTTGACCGTGTTCTATGTAGCCTTCAATTTTATTTTGTCTGCCGTGTTTTTTTGCTTCAGGTCTCACATAGACAAAAGGTAAGTTTAAATAGTCCGCAACTAAAGCACCAATACCAATGGCACCAGTGGCCACACCAGCAATAACATCTATTTTGCCGTAGTGTGCTTCAATATGTCTTGCCATTATTTCTCTAATGTAATTGCGTATTAAAGGATACGACAGTACAATTCTGTTATCACAGTAGATGGGCGACTTCCAACCAGAAGCCCATGTAAAAGGTTCGTCTGGTTGTAGCTTTATGGCATTAATCTGCAATAAGACCTCTGCTGTTTTTTTTGCGGTTTCTTTATTAAAAATCATGCGGCAAAATTAATCATTTTTATAATTTTTTGTTTTTTAATGGTAAATTAATTTGCTTTATAAATTCATTGTTGTAAAAATCTATATTTTTACATAACATAAAGTTGAAACCAAACCTATCTATGCACACTATTTATGTAGGCGATAAGCCCATAATTTTAACCACTAAGATTGAGAAAGAAACGGATTTTAAATCTTTTTTGCTCAAAACCGTAAATATCGGAAAGGTTATTAAACTTTTGAACAAAACAGATATAAAAGCTGTTCACCTCATTCACAAAAATGAAGAAAAGCTTTTAAAACGATTTTTAAAACTGTTGCCCAATGTTGTTGCAGGTGGTGGGAAAGTTTACAATAACAATAATGAAACCCTATTTATTTATAGAAATGATAAGTGGGATCTGCCGAAAGGAAAAGCGGAAAAAAAAGAAACTATTGAAGAAACTGCAATCCGTGAAGTAGAAGAGGAGACTGGAGTTAAAAATTTAAAAATATCAAAACCCTTGCCAACCACTTACCACATTTTTAAACGCAATGGTAAACACAAAATAAAAGTGACTTATTGGTTTGAAATGACTACAGATTTTGACGGTAAGCTTTTACCTGAAGAAAACGAGGGTATTACTAAAGTAGAATGGTTAAACGAAAAAGCCTCACAAGAAGCTTTAGATAATAGCTATGCTAATATTAGGGTTTTGGTTTAGTCTTACCTTAATATTTTCTCCATTTTCTTTCCTCTAGCTAATTCATCTACCAATTTGTCTAAATACCTCACCTGTTTGGTTAAAGGGTTCTCGAGATCTTCTATGCGGTAACCACAAATTACACCTTTAATTAGATGGGCATTTGAATTTAACTCAGCTTGTTCAAAAAAAGTTTTAAATGTAACGTTTTGTTCAATGAGCGCTTCTAGTTCAGCTTTGTTATATCCTGTTAACCACTTAATGACTTGATGTAGTTCTTCCTTTGTTCTTCCTTTCTTTTCTACTTTGGTAATGTAATGAGGGTAAACTGAAGCAAATGTCATTTTTGTTATACGTTCGTTGTGTTTTGGTGTTGCTTTCATTGATTGAACGACTTTTTAAACTTTGTTTTTTAATTATTTGGCTTTAAGCAATCTGTAAACGGGATATTGTAAATGGGCTTTTTCGTAATGTGAACTCTGCTTGTGCAACCAATCTAACTGTGCGTACCAGTTATTGGCAAACTCTTCGTCGTAGCTGATTTTTACGTTATATTCCATTTGAAGCTTTGGACTGGCGTTTAGTAATTCTTGCGCTTTGTCTTCCCAAACATAAGGTGAGAACCCTTCTTTTTGTTGTAAAATGGTATCAAAGAAGTTCCAGTTAAAGAATGAATCTGGTGCAGTTGGTTCTAAAGTTTCTAATAGATACCTAATTCCTTTTTGATCTGTACTAACCATGTAATCTCCTTTTCTAAAGCTTACTTTTTCTTTAGACGAATTTACTGAAGTATTGTAATGCGAATAATGACCTTCGTAAGCCGTTGCTCGGGTTTGATAAGCACCAATTTTATAAGACTCTACGGTAAATGTGGTGTCGTTTTTAATTTTAGTGAGTTCAATGTTATTCAACTTTAATAAATCAATAACATTGTGCCATCCTTGAGGAATCACGTATGCTTTTGGAATAGCAACTGAGTCTGTTGCTTTAAAATAATTTTGATAGGTAACTTCTTTAGTAAAAGGTTTTGATTTATCATATTTTAAGCGTTTTGCACCAGTTATTTCACTCGCTATCATTTCGCCTTCAAAACCTTTGAATTGTAAGATTGAGGTTTTGGTGGAGTCCACAGTCCAATTTAATGGATAATGGTCACCAACGACCCAAGAGTTAGCTTGATCTTTTCTTAATGATGCAATTTTATCACCTTGCTCTTCGGTAATTTCTACCATACTTTTCATTAATTGATAAGTACCTTCAACACGTTGTTTGTATGGTTTGAGCATATGTGTTTCTACCATCATACCTAGTGTATTGAACAAAGTTGTATAGCCTGTGGAATACCGAGGAGAATCCATAAATTGAGAAAAACCAGACTCTGGTGTACGGTTAAAAACATTTACGTATGGTGTAATGTCCCAATCTTTAGCTTCTAATTTTTGCTCTAATTGTGGCATCATTTCATTGTGAAGATAATTCCCTAAACCTCCACCAAGTTTGTTGTGCTGCGTGAACAAGTGAGTTAATGCATATTGGTAGTCTGCTCCGTTACTTACGTGATTATCTATGAATACGTCTGGTTGTACGAGATGAAAAATGTGAGCAAACGTTTTTGCGTTTTTGGTATCACTTTTTATAAAATCGCGATTCAAATCATAATTGCGTGCATTGCCTCTAAACCCGTAAGATTTTGGACCGTTTTGATTGGTGCGTGTTGTTGAATTTCTATTTATACTACCACCAACATTGTAAATAGGAATGGTAACTAAAACTGTACTTTTTAATGTTTTAATTTTCCCTTCAACCAGATCTCTATAAAGCATCATTGTGGCATCAATCCCGTCAGATTCGCCAGGATGGATGCCATTATTAATTAGTAAAATTCTGTTGTTTTCTCTTAAGCTTTCAAAATCATCAGTTGTGCCATCCATGTTTAGAGTAACAATGTGCAAAGGTTCTCCTGAATCTGTTTCGCCAATGGCTTTGATTGAAATTTCAGAATACTTTTCAGTCAAATCTTTATAGTACTGAATGGTTTCATGGTAGGTTGCTGTTTCCGTACCATTGCTTTTTTCAAATTGTGTTGTAAAATCGTAAGATTTAGTGTTGCGCTCAACATCTGTTTTTTCAGTGTTGTCTTTGCAGGCTGTAAAAATTAAAAGCAGTAGGAAGATTTTTTTCATTTTAAAATGAATTGATTGGTGGTTTTATCTGTGATGCTTCAAACTTAACGATTTTAACTAAATAATAAGGTGTTGGGTTAGTGTCGAAATATAGAAAATGGTAATTTTGCATCACTTTTAGATTATAGAATATGCAACAAACCACAAATACTATTTTAATGATTCGTCCTGTACGTTTTAGGATGAACGAACAAACAGCTGTCAACAATTATTTTCAGGAAGAAATAGATTTAAAAAATGCCGAAATAAATAAAAAAGCACAAGACGAGTTTGATGCTTTGGTGGCAAAATTGAGAGCCGTTGGTATTACAGTTATTGTAGAAGAGGATGATATTGTATTGGACACGCCAGATTCTATTTTCCCTAACAATTGGGTAAGTTTTCATGGAAATGGTGATGTGGCCAAATATCCTATGTTTGCACAAAACAGAAGACGTGAAAGACGTGATCAGATTTTTATAAGACTTGAAGAAGAAGGTTTTAAAATCGAAAACATAATTGATTATACAGCAGCCGAACAAGAAGGTGTCTTTTTAGAAGGTACCGGAAGTTTGTTGTTGGACCGTGAAAATAGAAAAGCCTATTGTGCATTATCTCCAAGAGCAGATGAAGATTTGTTTATTGAATTTTGTGAAGATTTTGAATATTCACCAATAATTTTTGAAGCTAACCAAACTGTTGACGGAAAGCGTCTTCCGATATATCATACCAATGTAATGATGTGTTTGGCAGAAACCTTTGCTGTAATTTGCCTAGATAGTATTGATGATAAAAAAGAACGCAAATCTGTTGTGAAGCATTTAAAACAAGATGGTAAGGAAATTATTCCTATTTCTGAGGTACAAATGCATCAATTTGCTGGTAATATGTTACAATTAAGAGGAAAAGATAACCAACGTTATTTAATTATGAGTGAAGCTGCTCATAATAGCTTGACTGAAAATCAAATTAAAACGATTGAAAAACATTGTCCAATAATTTCCAGCTCTTTAGAAACTATTGAAACCTGTGGTGGTGGAAGTGCACGTTGTATGATGGCTGAAGTATTTTTGCCAAAGGATTAGTATTTTGTGGCTGGATTGAAAAATTAAGCCTTAGAGTCCGCTTTAGGTAACTCTACAAAGAATTTACTTCCCACATTTTCTGTACTATCCACCCAAATCCTACCATTGTTGAGTTCAACCAAATCTTTACAAATAGTTAAACCTAAACCGGTTCCTTTTTCATTTTTGGTACCTATAGTGGTAAAGTTTTTATTGGAATTAAAGAGCTTATCTAAATTAGACCTAGAAATACCGACACCAGTATCTTCAACACAAATCAATGCTTTGCCATTAACATCTTCATTAGATATGGTGATTACATCTCCTTTTCTACTGAATTTTACAGCATTGGTGATTAAATTTTGAATAACGATTTCTATCATGCTTTTATCAGCATAAACAAAGTCTCGTTTAGACTCGTCAATAAGTACAATGCGTTTGTCTTCAAGTTTCTGCTCAACCAAAGCCATTTTGGTATGGAATACCTCTTGGATATTAAATAATTCTGCCTTTGGTTCTAGATTTTGCATTTGCGATTTAGACCAATTCAATAAATTAAATAAAAGTGATGATGCATTATTGGCATTTTCGCTCAACTCGGGAATTAAATCATTGAATTCTTCTTTTGAAATACTGTCTTCTTTCAGTAAATCTAAAAAAGCTTTAATGGAAGAAATAGAATCCTTCAAGTCATGTGAAACTATAGAAAACAACTTGTCTTTTACTTGGTTTACTTCTTCTAGATGGTGCGTTTGTTCTAGGATGGCTTCATTTCTAACTTTTTCTTGTTTTAGTTTTTCTTTTTGCTCTGCAATAGTTGCTCTATACATTCTGTTTTTGGAGAAAAAGAAAATCAACAATGCTAATAATGCTAATGCTATTGCAATAACCGTGTAAAAATATAAAGGTGATTCATTAACCCAAGATGCTGAAGAAACCGAGGATTTACCATTAGATTCATTTAGTTGGGTATCTATTGCATTTGGATCGGTTAAATCGATTGGTTCCACATTGCTCGGCAAGATAGGTTGATTTACCTTATTTAATTTATCCCTTAAATCATAATATTTATTTTGCCAAAAGAAAGCATTTTGATAGTAGCCACGAGTAGAATCTAGCACTATGTGTAATTTGTAGTTTTCTAGCAACTCGGTTTTATTGTCAATTTTTTGCGCAATAGCGTAAGCTTCATCTAGTTGAAGCTCTGCTAATTTCACTTTCTTTTGCTGTAAATTTAAGTTGCCAATGGCATTTAATGCTCTAAGGATGCCTTCTTCATTTCCTTGCTTACGATTGTATTTTAAACCTTCAACTAAATGTTCCGCAGCTTTATCAAACTCTTTGAATCTTAAATATTCACTACCTAGCTTAGGCAATATTTCACCTCTTAAATCCTGATCGGTTTCAGGGTTTAGTAGGTTCATTACATTTTCAAAATATTCAATGGATTTGCGGTGTTCTTTCCTGAGGGAGTATAATTCAGCAATGTTTTTTGTTGAAGCTATAACTCCGGTTTTATCACCAAGTTGCTTTCTAACTTCTAAAGCTTTAAAGTTAAAATCTAAGGCTTTATCAATTTGATTGGTTTTAAAATAAGCTTCAGCAAGGTTGTTGTAGGCGGAACTCAGTTCGGACCGTAGATTACGATTTTCAAAAATTTGGATTGCGGACAATGAGTTTTTGAGACCAACAGTATAATTGCCTCGCTTTATTTCTAAAAGACCTATGCTATTGCTCACCTTTGCAACACCCAAAGTATCGCTAATTTGTAAATAATAATTTCTTGACTTGTTGTAATTATCTATTGAGTTGTAATAATCGTCGCGTTTAGTATAGATAAGCGCTCTGTAGTAGTTACTTTCAGCAAGTCCTTTAGTGTAATTTAATTGGTCTGAAAGTTTTGAAGTTTGATTTATATAAAGCAGAGCTTTTGTGTAATCTTCTATTTTATAAAGTTCGTCAATGAGCATTAGCGAGGTTTCCACTTTTGTAGAATCCTGTTTTTGATAAGCCAGCTGTACGGTAAGACTGTCTATTCTTTCATTTTGTGAAAAAACAAAAAACGATACCACTAAAGCAGCTAATGTCATTAACTGTTTCATCATTTAGTAACGTAAAATCTAGTCGTAATTTTGTTATGCGTATAACTCTGATGGAGGGATGTCAAAAGTAAGTTTACACAAAACAAAAACCGCTGAGTTAATGTTTTATAATTAATCCTCATGTTAATGTTTGGGACATTGTTAATAGCAATTCAAAAATGGTTTAATAGTATGAAAAACACTAATTAATGGGTTTTAATACCAATATATTAGACGAAATGATTGGTAACATTATTTGGGGAATTAAAGATTCGCCCAAAGGTAAAAATCTTAGGGAAACTACTGTTTTATCGACGAAACGCACACTTTATTTATTCAGCTGTAAATCAGCGATTTGTGTGTGTTGGATTGAAAATATAGTTAATATTAGATATATAATTCTCCTACATGTATAATTATATTTCTATCTTCATTTAAAAGAAGTAATTCTACGATTTTAAATCTCAATAAAATAATAAAACGTCTATCTTTGCAGGCGTTTTAACGGATACAAAATTAATACAAATGAATCTTCAGCAGACTTTAGAAACTCACGTAAAAGAAGCAATTAAAACATTGTTTAATGCAGAATTGGAATCAGTGGAATTTCAGGCAACACGGAAAGAATTTGCTGGTGATATCACTATTGTTGTATTTCCTATGTTACGTGTTGTAAAGGGTAATCCTGCTGTTATCGGAGACCAAATAGGTCAATATTTAGCAGATAATGTAGAGCTGGTTAAAGACTTTAATGTTGTAAAGGGGTTTTTAAATATAGAAATTGACGATTCATATTATATCAATTTTTTTGATAGCGTTAAAGATGATCCAAATTATGGTTTAGTCGAAAAAAAAGATGATAAGGCGGTTATGGTAGAGTATTCCTCTCCAAATACTAATAAGCCCTTGCATCTTGGGCACGTTAGAAATGTGCTTTTAGGTTACAGTGTTTCCGAAATTTTAAAAGCGTCAGGCAAAAAGGTATATAAGACCCAAATTATTAATGATAGAGGCATTCATATTTGCAAAAGTATGTTGGCTTGGCAACGTTTTGGGAAGGGTGAAACTCCAGAATCTACAGACTTGAAAGGTGATAAGTTAGTTGGAAATTATTATGTTGAATTTGATAAAGCTTATAAAGCTGAAGTTGCTGAATTAAAGACTAAAGGTTATTCTGAAGAGGAAGCGAAAAAGAATGCTCCAATTTTATTGGAAGCCCAAGAAATGCTCAGAAAATGGGAAGCAGGAGATGAAGAAACAGTTGCACTTTGGGAAAAAATGAACAATTGGGTTTATAAAGGATTTGAAGAAACCTATAAAGCTATTGGTGTCGATTTTGATAAATACTATTACGAGAGTGAAACCTACTTATTAGGAAAAGAATTTATAGCCGAAGGTTTAAAAACAGGTGTTTTTTATAAGAAAGAGGATGGTTCTGTTTGGTGCGATTTAACCGATGACGGTTTGGATGAAAAAATTGTACTGCGAAGTGATGGAACAGCTGTTTACATGACGCAAGATATTGGTACAGCTATCCAACGTATTAAGGATTATCCAGATGTTGGAGGTATGGTTTATACCGTTGGTAATGAGCAAGATTATCATTTTAAGGTTTTGTTTCTTATTTTGAAAAAACTCGGTTTCGATTGGGCAAAAAACCTGTACCATTTAAGTTATGGTATGGTAGATTTACCAAGCGGAAAAATGAAGAGTAGAGAAGGTACTGTAGTAGATGCAGATGATCTTATTCAAGAAATGGCAGATACAGCTGAGGAAATTTCAAAAGAATTGGGTAAGCTTGAGGAATACTCTAAAGAAGAGAAAAAAGCACTTTATAAAACCATTGGTCTTGGTGCGTTAAAATATTACATCCTAAAAGTAGATCCTAAAAAACGAATTCTTTTCGACCCTAAAGAGTCTATCGATTTTCAAGGTAATACTGGGCCTTTTATTCAATACACGTATGCCAGAATTCAGTCAATTCTACGTAAGTCAAACGTAAAGGAGAAGGTAGCAATAAACTCAGCTAAAGTTTTCATGCATGAAAAAGAGAAACAGCTCATCAAACAATTAGAGTTATTTCCTGATGTGATTCAAAATGCAGCAAATCAGCATAGTCCTGCGCATATAGCTAACTACACTTATGATTTGGTAAAGGATTTTAATTCATTTTACCAAAATGTATCAATTTTAGGTGCTGATTCAGAAACAGAAAAAATATTTAGAGTTGCACTCTCTAAAACCGTGGGTCAAACCATTAAGAATGCTTTTAATGTGTTAGGAATTGATGTGCCAGAGCGTATGTAAGATTTATTCTAAAATGTGTTAAAAATAAAGTTTTAACATATTGATTTATAGCGTTTTTTGTGTTTTTATTGTACCTTAGAAATAGCTGAAGTTTCATTAAAGCCTAAGATTATGAGAACAAAATCCCTAAACAAGCATTGTTTTAGCTTATTGGTTATAATGTTAACGACAATATTTTGTGTTTCTGCCCAGAGTAATTTTACTGAATTTAAAGGAAAGGTGGTTGATATTCAGAATAATAAATATTTAGAGTCTGTTAGTCTCAATCTCAATAAGGCTAATATTGGCACCATCACCAATTCTGAAGGAGAGTTTATACTAAAAGTACCAGAAAAATATTTAGACTTAAAAGTAATTGTTACACTTTTGGGTTACAATACAAGGGTTATCCCACTTTCAGAATTTACAAAAAACATAGAAATTGAACTTAGAGAAGCTGTAACAGAGCTTTCTCCTGTGAGTATCAATGCTTATAAGGACGCAGAAAAACTTGTGAGAAAAGTGTTTGAGGACAAGGATAAAAATGCTCAAAATGAATCTATATACATGACAGCGTTTTATAGAGAAACCATAAAACGACGGAGTAGAAATGTGTCGCTAACCGAAGCCGTGGTTAATATTTTAAAGCAACCTTTAAACACCTTTAAACACGATGCTATTCAGCTTGGGAAAGCAAGAAAAAGTACAGATTATAAACGATTGGATACTGTCTCAGTTAAGCTTCAGGGTGGACCTTTTTCAACCATATATTTGGATATTATGAAATACCCTGAATATATTTTTACAGATGCATCTATTCCAGGCTATGAGTTTTCTTTTAATTCACCTTCAACTATAAATAATAGAAACGTATATGTGGTTGATTTTAAGCCTAAAACAAAAAGATCTAATGTTGATTATATTGGGAAACTATACATAGATGTAGAAACGTTAGCATTGGTTAGTGCTGATTATGCCTTGGACTTGAGTAATAAAAGGAAATATAAAAATATGTTTGTAAGGAGAAAACCAAGAGACGTTGTGGTTTATCCTTTAGAGGCCAATTACCATGTAGATTATAAAGCAAAAGGAAATAAGTGGTATTACAGTTATTCAAATTTAAGCTTAACATTTAAAGTGAATAAAAAGAGAGCGCTTTTTAATAAAGTGTACACCTTATCTAGTGAAATGGCTGTTACTGATTGGGAAGTTACAGCAACGGAAAAAAGGATTAAAAATAGAGATAGATTAAGGCCTACAGTTATTATCACTGATGCAATTTCAGGATTTTCGGATCCAGATTTTTGGGGAGAATTTAATCTCATAGAGCCAGATAAATCCATTGAATCTGCAATAGAAAAAATACAAAAGAATATAGAGAAACAAAAAGAAAAAGCAGCTAAAGCGAGCCGAAATGGAACTCCTTCACCATAGATGTTTTATTTCAAATATTGCGATATTTCGGGTCACGTTTTAAATTGTTTCTAGCTATTTAAACTTGCCATTCATTTGTATTAAAAAATGAGGATAAATTAAAAGCTAACTCTAAAACTAAAATTTGGTGTAAACTTTAACGACTTATTGTCAATTTGAACAATATCATTCTCACTGTTAAATCTATAATACCGGTTTATAATATTTGTTTGGTTAAAGAGATTCCAAATGGAAGCACCTAATTCTGCTTTAATACCTTTTGAAAGATCAAAATTATAGATAGCAGAAATATCTGTACGAAAATAATCATCCAGTCTTGAGCTATTCGGTGCATCGTATTCTATAGATGCATTGTTTTCATTTTGAATTGCCAAAGGGCTTGTAAACGGTTTTCCAGAGTGCCAATTCACACCAATAGCAATTCTTACATCGTCTAAATTATAAGTAAAGGCAGCGTTGGCAACATGTGTTAAATCAATTGTGTTTGGGAATCTGTTTCCGTCATTCAAGTTCCTGAATTTATAATCATTCTTACTGTGCGAATAACTTATAGAGGTGCTAAAATTACTGAAACGTTTATTTATCAATAAGTCTATACCTTTTACCGAATAAGACCCAATATCAGTTACAAACTGAAATTGATTTTGAAAGCCTTGACTGCGTGCCGTTATGTCATCAACATTTTTATAATAAGCTTCAGCTGAGATTAATAATTTGTTTTGGCTGTAACTCAACCCAAATGAAGCTTGTTGGCTTTTTATAATTGGTATATCTTCTTTAGAAGCTAATTGCCACCTGCGTTTTTCAATACCAAAAAAATCTTGCTGTAAATCTATAATCTGCGTTAGGGACTGGCTTTTTAACTCTCCTAAAATTTCTAATCTAAAATGTTGAAGAAATTTTTGGTTGAAAACTAAGCGAGGCTCAACAACAAAGTCTGAAAATTTTTCAAAATAGCTACCTCTTAGACCTAATCTTATGTAGGTTTTTTTTGATTTTGAATACCATTCCGCTTCACTAAACAATGCATGGGTTCTAATAATTTCTTTTGAAAAACTTGTAAAATTTGGGTTGCGCACATCTTCCAGGTTACTTACACCAACTTCGTTTAGCTGGTAGCCACCGTTTAGTTTAATGCTTTTGTTTAATCGCTTTGAAACATCTAAACGAATACCATAATCATTAACTTCATTTTCTTGGATCAGTGTCTGGTTGTCGGTAATATTGTTGTTTTCGGCATATAAATCGTAACTAGAAAAGTAAGCTTTAATTTCAGTTTCAAACCCATTTTTCCAAATTTTAGAATAGCTTAAACTTGTACCAAAACTAATTTGGTCTAACGCACTATTACTTTCTTCTAAATTATTGTTGCTGTTTGTGAAAGCTTGGTTATAATCCAAACTGTTGTATATATTCAAAAAATTAAAGCGCAGTTTAGACGAGTCGTCAATATTATATAATAGTTTAGTGTTTATATCATAAAAGAAAAAACGTTCGTCTTCAGATTGTAATGTGTTTGAAGTGTTATTTGTACTTAATTCAGAATCTCTAAAAATTCGCTCAAAATAAGCATCGTAAGTTGGTGAAGAGAAAAGGTCGGTAAATGAACGCCTTGCGGACAATTGTAACTCTATTTTTTTTGAAAGTGGAATTCTGGCAAATCCATCAAAACCCAATAAATTGGCTCCAAAACCTCCTTTTACATTATTGTCAATAGTGTTAGAATTTTCAATAGAAATAGTACTCGAAACACCATCGCCAAACTTTGCGCTAGTACCATTTTTTGATACATTTATTTTTTCAGATAAATAGGGATTAAAAGCGGAAATTAAACCAAAAAAATGACCAGATTGGTACATTCTAATTCCTTCGTATAAAATAAGATTTTGATCGTTTGTTCCTCCTCTTACATTTAGATTGGAAATACGCTCATCAGTACTAATAATGCCAGGAAGATTTTGTAAAATTTGCAGTATATCTGGTTCAATTAATCCTGGTAAAATATCAAATGTTTTGGCATTAACTTCAATCGCTCCGTTGTTTGTCTTTGTAATACCTTTGGCTAAGTAATTATTTATAACGACTTCATCTAAATGCTGCGTGGTGTTATCCATTTGTAATGCCATTTTTGGTGTTATGGCAATAAAACGCTGGTTTAAAATTTCAAAATTTAAAGGAGTGATCTCTCTTAAGATTTTAATGGACTCTTGTAATGATATTTCAGGGTTTAAAGGTTCAATTGAAATATTTTCAATGGTTTTTGTTTCAAAAGAAAATTTAATAGAATAGCGTTCCTCTAGTGTTTTAAGAATCTGCGAAAGGGGTTGCTTATTGTCTTTTTGATCTTGACTGTGTGAAAGATTACAAAAAGCAATGCCAAAAACAAATAAAAGTACGCACAGTAATAATTTATTCACGCTTTAATTTGATAGATTTTCCTGATTTGCTATAACTCAAATTTAATGGTAATGTTATAGATTTGAGTGCTAAATCTAAATCTTTGTGCGTAAAACTTCCTGTAAATAATCGCGAAGTATCAATGTTTTTGTGGATTATTGATAAATCATATTGATTTTCAAATTCAGCAATCACATATTTTAATGGTACACTTTTAAAGTTGCTTTCACCACTTAACCAACTTGGTTTTGTAGCGGTTTCTTTTTCATTGGTAATTTGTTTCCCATCAATAATTTTAAAGGTATCTCCGGGTTGTAATTCAACTGTAGAGTTTTTATGTGTTACGGCAACCAAGCCTTCATAACAGGTGACTTCAAAGTAAGTGCTGCGTTGTTTTACGTTAAATTGTGTTCCTAAAACAGTGACAATGCCATTTTTGGTAATGACATCGAATTTTTGGCCTTTTGCCACTTTAAAGAAAGCTTCACCAATTAGGTTTACTTCACGTTTTTCTTCCCATGAGTGATCATTAAAGGATAGAAGTGAGTTTGCATTAAGCTTAGCAACGGATTGATCTGGTAAGTCAACACTAATTTGCTCAGCAATATTGGTATTCATCTCAGTATCGAGAGAAGTGGAGTAGTAGTACACACTAAATGCAATGGCGAAAATAGCAGCTATGCGAATTAGTGGTTTCCACCAATTGCTTTCTGAATTTTTATTTAAGTTGGGTTTTAAATTCTTGTAATTAGAATCAACAGCAAACTTAGGTGCTCTAAAGTTTTTTAGAGAACTGTCCATTTTGGTTAGCTCTTTATAATCCTCAAGTTGTTCAAAAGCTTTTTGCTCTTCAGGATTTAAGTTGTTGTCCAACCATTTCTTTATTAAATCTTCTTTATTCATGTCTTTATTTCGTGTATATAACAGTTTCAATTAAAATTCTCCTACCTTTTTTCTGAATTTCAAATATCAATGGAAAATTGTCAATCATAATTCTTCTATATCTTTTCTCAATTTTTTCAATGCTCCGTAAATTCGTTTTTCAACTGCTTTGGTAGATATATCCAATAATGCAGCTATTTCTTTAAAGCGTTTTCCTTCAACACGGTTCATTAAAAAAGCAACCCGTTGTGCTTCGGTTAAATTCGCTAAGGCATTTTGTAATTTTTCATTGTATTCTTTTTCTTGTAGCACAAACTCTGGAGATACATTTGTAGAGTGTTTATGAGGAAGCTTGTTATATTTTAAAACTACTTTTTGATGCGCAACTGCATTTAACATTAAATTATTTGCCGTGGTAAATAAAAAACTTTTCGCTTTTGGAGGTTCTATTTTGCTACAGTTTTGCCATAATTTAATAAAGGCTTCCTGAACTTTGTCTTGCGGATTTAGTTGCTCTCCAAATTTATAATACAGGAAATCATGAAGATTTTTAGAATGCTTTTTATATAACCGTTCAAACAGTTTTTCTTCGCAGATATTATTTTTTAATGGTTTGTTCATAACAGTTTTTATACGCGTTACAAATTAGAAATAAATTTTTTAACATTTAAGGTAGGAGATAAGAATAGTAGCTTGTTTTATAATAAACAGACCAAAAAACTCAATTATGAAAACTAAATTTAAATACCTACTTATTTTTATCTTTCTCGCACTTTTAGTGACAACATCTTGTCAAGATGAGCAGAGTGATTTGGAAAATCCAAACAATGAAGAAACACTAGAGCCAAATTCGGCTTTAGTAAACTTAATGAGAAATACAACAGCAAATTTTGGTGCTTATGATGATGTGTTGGATAACGCAAGTTGTTTTTCAATTGAATTACCAGTAACCATTGTTATTAGTGATATTACCATAACTATTGAAGCTGAAAGTGATCTTGAAGAATTAGAAGAACTTTTGAGTTCTTTTAACGTTGAAGATGATGCTCCTGAATTTCTGTTTCCCATTACAATTATATTCAGTGATTATTCTGAAATTACTATAGAAAATGAAGAACAATTAGAAAGTTTTATAAACCAATGCGATGATGAAGATGAAGTGATAGAATGTGTGGATTTTCAATACCCAATTTCGTTTTCAGTATTTAATTCGGAATTCGATATTATTGATACAGTAATTGTAGAAAATGATGAAGCTCTGCATAATTTCCTTGAAGAATTAGAGGATGATGATAATGCTTTGATTGTGAGTTTAAATTTCCCAGTCACTTTAGAGTTTGCTAATGGTGAAAATGTTGAGGTAAATTCCAATCAAGAACTTGCAAATGCTATTGCTTCAGCTCAAAATGATTGTGATGAGGAGGATGAGGAGTGTACAGAAGAATTTGTGAGTGGACTTTTGGTGCAATGTCCGTGGGATTTTTCAAACGGTACAGATGCTTATGATAATTATAAATTGGTTTTTAATGAAGACGGAAGTTTAGAAATACCAGAAGGCATGGCAACATCAGCTATTGGTGGAGCATGGAGTTTATCATCAACCAATAATGGTTTAATATTAACATTTTCAGAATTAACAGCATTTCAAGAGGATCTTGGAGGCGAATGGTTGATTGTAGGATGTAGTGATGACCAAATAGAAATAGTACGAGGAGACATGACAATAGAACTAGAGAAAGATTGTGAAGGTGATACAGACTGCTCTGTTGTTGAGGTAAATGAGAATTTACAAGACTGTTTATGGGAGATTGCAGCTTATTCAAGCTTTCCTGAATTTCAAGGAATCGATTTAAGTTTCAACTCAGATAATACTTTTTCAATTTCCCAAAGTGGAAACACGTATAACTTTGTCAGTTATTGGTCATTGAGTGTAGTTGGTGAATATAGCTATTTAGTTTTAGACTCTGATTTTGAAGATTTAGGAGGTGATTGGAAAATTGTAGAATGTGATGATGAGCGCTATGAATTTGTAAAAGACAATCAAATCATGGTATTGGAAAAAGACTGTGAAAGTCAAGAACAAGTATTTGATTGTTTCACAGATTTTGAATTGGTGGAATGTGCTAACGATGCAGGTGAGGCTGAGTTTAATCTTAGTGCAGATACCATAGGGTTAATTACCTGTACAGAACCTTACACAGCATCTTTCCACTTTAATTTGTCAGATGCCGAGAATAATGTATTTCCTATTGAAAACACAGAATCTTATTTCTCTATTACCTATGAGATTTATTTAAGGGTTGAAGCAGAAAGTGGAAATTATCAAATATTCTCTATTTTTCTAAATGCAATTGAATGCAACCTATTTGAATGTTTTGAAAGCTTTGATGCTGTAATTGAACTTTGTGATGAGAATAATGATAGTACTGAAACCTTTGATCTTACTACAGCATTTGCTAATTGTACGCCAAGTGCAGATGAGGTAACTTATCATATCAACCAAGAAGACGCAGTAACAGGAGTTAATCCTATACCAAACCCACAGGCTTTTAACAATACGCATATGCCACAGACCATGTATGTAAGAGTTGAAATCGAAGGTCAATTTGAAGTCTTTCCTATTGAATTGCTTCTTACAGACTGCAATGCTGGTAATTGTACAGAAGGTGATATTGATGGTATACTCCTAGAGTGTATGTGGAACATAACAAGCTTTAATGGAAGCAATGATTTGGTACAGTGGAATTTCGATTTTGAAGGAGCAAACAATATTGTTGTCATCTATACTGATACACAAACCATTGATGCAACTTGGACAACATCTCAAACATCCGATGGAGTATTAATTGAATTTTCTAATGTCAGTGGGCCAAATATTCAGGCAATAGCAGGTGCTTGGTTAGTGGTTGAATGTACGGGAAGCCAATTGGTATTGCACGATGTAAGTAATAGTGATAACGAGTTGGTGTTCGATAGAAATTGTGAATAATTATAAAAATATAAAAAAACCGCTTTAAGTTAGTAGGTTTAAGTTGATGAAGAGAGTTGCCCACCGCTATATGGCAGCTCTTTTCTTTTTATAAAATAATCAACCTGTTGAGGGCATATTTATAAAAATCTCATTCGTTTTATAGCTCGTAAATTCTTAAATTTGCAACTTATTAAAATTGTACAGACTGCTTACTGCAGACTGCTTACGGAATACAGATAAATATGTTCAATAATTTAAGTGATAAGTTAGATAAAGCGTTACACGTATTAAAAGGTCATGGGAGCATTACAGAAGTTAATGTTGCCGAAACTTTAAAAGAAGTAAGACGTGCGCTTTTAGATGCCGATGTTAACTTTAAAATCGCTAAAGAGTTTACCAATCGTGTTAAAGAAAAAGCATTAGGCCAAGATGTATTAACCACGCTACAGCCTGGTCAGTTAATGGTTAAAATCGTTAAGGACGAGTTAACCCAGCTTATGGGAGGCGATGCAGAAGGTATTAATCTTTCTGGAAATCCAAGTGTTATTTTAATGTCTGGTTTACAAGGATCTGGTAAAACAACCTTTTCTGGTAAACTGGCAAATTACTTAAAGAATAAAAAGACCAAAAAACCATTATTGGTGGCTTGTGATGTGTATCGTCCTGCTGCTATAGATCAATTGCATATTGTTGGAGATCAAATAGGGATTGAGGTTTATAGTGACAAAGGAAATACAGACCCTGTTGCAATTTCTAAAGCAGGTATTGCCCATGCAAAAGCCAATGGTCACAATGTTGTCATTATTGATACTGCTGGTCGTTTGGCGGTTGATGAAGCGATGATGACCGAAATTTCAAACATTCACAAAGCCATTGAGCCACAAGAAACTTTGTTTGTAGTAGATTCAATGACTGGTCAAGATGCTGTAAATACAGCAAAAACTTTCAATGATATATTAAATTTTGATGGTGTTATCCTTACTAAATTAGATGGTGATACTCGAGGTGGTGCTGCCATTTCAATTAAGTCTGTTGTAAACAAACCAATTAAATTTATTGGTACAGGTGAAAAAATGGAGGCTATAGATGTCTTCTATCCTTCACGTATGGCAGATCGTATCCTTGGAATGGGTGATGTTGTATCTCTTGTTGAAAGAGCTCAAGAACAATATGATGAAGAGGAAGCTCGAAAAATACAGAAGAAGATTGCCAAAAACCAATTTGGTTTTGATGATTTCTTGAAACAGATTCAACAAATCAAAAAGATGGGTAACATGAAAGATTTAATTGGCATGATTCCCGGAGCTGGTAAAATGATGAAAGATATTGATATTGATGATGACGCATTTAAAGGTATCGAATCCATCATATTCTCAATGACGCCAGAGGAACGCTCAGCACCTTCAGTTATAAATTCAAGTAGAAAAAAACGTATTGCAAAAGGTTCTGGTACATCAGTACAAGAGGTCAATCAACTTTTGAAGCAATTTACCCAAATGAGTAAAATGATGAAAATGATGCAAGGTGGTGGCGGTAAGCGCATGATGCAGATGATGAAAGGGATGAATTAATTCTCAGTCGTAGTCGCAGTTTTCAGTATTCTAAGCTAAAAGTAAACACATGGATTTCAAAACATTAATTGCCTATCAAAAAGCGTTTGATTTGGCGATGGTTATTTTTGAAATTTCAAAATCATTTCCAAAGGAAGAAACTTATTCTTTAACGGATCAAATTAGAAGAAGTTCACGTTCGGTAAACGCTAATATATCCGAATCCTATAGAAAAAGGAGATACCCAAAACATTTTATTAGTAAATTGACTGATGCTGATGGCGAAAATTCAGAAACAACGACGTGGTTGGATTTTGCGTTAGCTTGTAAATATCTTTCAACAGAACAACATAGAGATTTATCCAACCAAAGTATTGAAGTTGGTAAACTAATAAATTATATGATTAACAATCCAGACAAATTCGGAGTAAAATTAGTGTGATCTATTTTTTTAGAAAGTATGCTGCTGCAAGTAAGCAATTAAAATTTGTTATTGCGACTTAAAACTTTAAAAAAAATAATCCACTGAAAACTGTGACTGCGACTGAAAACTTATAAAGCATGACAATCTTAGACGGTAAAAAAGTTAGCAAAGACATTAAAAGTGAAATTGCAGAAGAAGTTAAACAAATGAAAACCAACGGCGAAAAAGTACCACATTTGGCTGCTGTGATTGTTGGTAATGACGGAGCAAGTTTAACGTATGTTGGTAGTAAGGTAAGAGCTTGTGAGCGTGTGGGTTTTGAATCTACTATGGTTCGTATGTCTAATACCACAAGTGAAATAGAATTGTTAGATAAAATCGAAGAGTTAAATAATAATGATAATATTGATGGTTTCATCGTTCAGTTACCATTACCTCCGCAAATTAATACTCGTAAAGTATTAATGGCAGTAAACCCAGATAAAGACGTAGATGGTTTTCATCCCATGAATTTTGGAAAGATGGCTTTAGATATGTCCACTTTTATTCCGGCTACACCATTTGGGATTTTAGAGCTTTTAGATAGATTTGGAGTAGAAACCAAAGGTAAGCATACGGTAGTTATTGGTCGTTCGCATATTGTTGGTCGTCCAATGAGTATTTTAATGGGTCGTAAAGGCTTTCCAGGAAACTCAACAGTAACGCTAACACACAGCCATACCAAAAATATTACTCAGATTACATCACAAGCAGATATAATTATCTCGGCATTAGGTATTCCAAAATTCTTAAAAGCCGAAATGGTAAAAGATGATGCAGTTATCATTGATGTAGGTATCACTCGCGTACCGGACGATTCAGAAAAAGGGTATTATATTACAGGTGATGTTGATTTTGAAAATGTAAGTAAAAAAGCAAGTTTCATTACGCCAGTACCTGGTGGAGTAGGGCCAATGACCATTGCAATGCTACTAAAAAATACCTTGTTAGCAAGAGAACAGCACAGAAAGCATAACGCTTAATTTTTTAGGTTGTGTTTTTAATTTTACTTTCTGTCATTCAAAATTCTGTAGAGATAGGAAGTTTACAGCATTTGCTTCCAATTATTTTGTCATTTTTCTTTGCTAGTGGATTTATAAGCTATTCTAAAACTTACCTTAAAAAAAATAATCAGCAGAAACTTATTCATGTTTTTGCTTGTATGGTGTCGCTGGTAATAGTCAGTTTTCATACTGTCTCTTATACACATCTGACGCTGCCGACGACTCCTTACGTGTAGATCT
>CAJXVG010000036.1 GCA_913061495.1 uncultured Winogradskyella sp. | reverse complement strand
TCTACACGTAAGGAGTCGTCGGCAGCGTCAGATGTGTATAAGAGACAGACCTTAATGCATTCTCTCTAACTTCATTGGGATTAAATATTAGTTTTTCAAATTCGTTAACTGCATTTACTATAGAGTTTTCAGATTGAACATTATATAATAAGCCTGTTTTTTTGTTTATAATTGTCTCCCTGGTTCCACCTTTATTATAAGCTATAACAGGTGTGCCACAAGCTTGGGCTTCTACAGGTAAAATTCCGAAATCCTCCTCAGCTGCAAAAACAAAAGCTTTTGCTTTAGATATGTAACTTTTAAGTTCCTTTTCTTCTAAAAAACCTACAAGCTCAATGTTTTCTCCAGCAATAGCTTTTATTTTTTTAAAGTCTGGTCCACTTCCTGCAACAATAAGTTTTTTATTAGGCAGCTTATTAAATGATTTTACAATCAAATCTATTTTTTTATACGGAACCATTCTTGAAGCAGTAAAGTAATAGTCTTCCTTCTTGGTTTCTAAGGTGAATTTATTCACATCTACAGGTGGATAAATTACTTTGGCATCTCTATTGTATATTTTCTTTATTCTGCCCTTAATATAATTTGAATTTGCAATAAAAACATCTACACGATTTGAGTTGATGACATCCCAATTCCTCATTTTGTGTAGCACTCTTTTAGCATACATTCCCTTAAAGAATCCAAAGTTAGATTCTTCTAAATATTGATAATATAAATCCCATGCATAGCGCATTGGGGAATGACAATAACATATGTGTAGTTGATTTTGGTTAGTTAAAACTCCTTTTGCAATAGAGGCAGAGGAACTTAAAACCAAATCGTATTTATTTAAATTAAATTGTTCTACCGCATATGGGAATAATTGCAAAAATTTTCTGTGATTTGATTTTGCTGTTGGTAATTTTTGAATAAAGCTTGTATTAGCTGTAGAACCATTTAAAATATATTCTCGATCTTCTTTATCCAAAAAATCGACCAAAGCATAATGATCAAAATCATTCCAAATATTGTTAAAGGAATGTATTACTTTCTCAGCACCACCATTTACGTAATACCAATCATGTATCAATGCTTTTTTCATATTTAATGACTTAATTGATATTATTTAGCTGAGAAATAACAATATTATTTTTCAATGAGTTCAATGTATTTGACACCGGTTCGCGAAAATATTCTTTTATCTAACTCATTGTTTGAACTTTCGTTTTTAATTATGAGTTTTTCAATTGTTGTAGGTCTAAATTCCTCTCCAATATCAAAATTTATTGTATACTTTCCTTTTGAATCCTCTGCATTAATTATTGCTTTATCAATAAAAGAGTCATGGCAATTTTTAATCCATAAGCCTGCAAAATCTTTCTGTTCACCGTCAATTCCACCTTCCATAGGTGCCATATTATCGACAGAACCTATACCAAATTTTTTGATATGTAAATATTTGATTTCTATGTCTTCTCCCGACAAATACGCGCCGTGTCTATCTGACGATTCTACTATTGCAGAGTCAATTTTTATATCGCGCGGTTCATTGTTATGTCCGTGTATTACTAAGCCTCCTTTAATATATTTGTAAGCATCTGATCCTGACCCAGAGTCTTTAATTAATATTTTTTTTATCGTAACATTTTTAGAACCTCCATGTATAGAACAACCCGTACTCCTTAAATTGCTTGCTTTGGTAATAGTGTCTGTTTTGGTAATTATTGTATTTATATTGATATTATTAGAGTTTTGAGTATAAAAACGAGAAAGTGATTGAACTATACCATCAATCTCTATCTCTGTTGAATTTTTAATGTTAATAGCACCTGTAAAGAGTGCGCTATCGGACACTATTTTGACTTTATTTCTATTTTCGACGTTTAAAGTTCTATCATATACTCCTCCAGGAAAATAGAGCTCAATACCTAGCTCAGAAATATCTAACAATACTTCTAACTTATCTTTTAAGAGTTTTGGATGCTGACCTATGCCCTTACCCGGTTCTACACCATATCTTCTCACGTCTCCGATCTTAAAAGCATCATTTAGTGTATATACCGAATCAACGTATTTATCAACTTTTAAAGTTGTGTTTTCCGAAGATTTCTTTTCATTTTGACATGATAGCATTAAGGCGAATAAAATAATTAAGCTAACTTTTTTCATTTAAGGTTTTTTGGGTTAATGATAATATAATAGCGGTTGTATAAACTCCTATTTGTCTTGCCAAAAGATTTTCGACCATAAAAAATAAAGACACGGATATTAATAACAATGTAAATTCAAGCTTTTTCATTTTAATGTTTTGAAAAATCAAATAGCATAAAGGCATCATAAAAAGTAAAAGTCCAAAAATGCCACCGCGTAATATTTCATTTAAATACTGATTGTGCGTATTGTAGCCTTTGTTAACAAACCGCGTTTTGTCTGGTTGGTATTCAAAATAAGCATCATTTTTATAATAGTCTATTAATTTTTCAGAAACTTTTGATTGGCTTTTTAGTCCAAAAAAAGGCTGTGAAGTTTCTGTGAATATATTATATGCTCCATTCCACACAACAAGCCTTGTGTCATATTTTATTTGTTGAAATCTATTTTTTAAGGGATTATTTGACATTAGAAATATTATCCCTAAGGTAGTTAAAGTGCCAATCACCAACATTAAATATTTAAAATTTATTTTAATTCTCGAAATCACAATCAGTAAAAGAGATAATATTGCGACTATTAAACCTAGTCTTGCTGAGATTAACACTATTATTGAAAAAGAAAAAACTGATGTTATTAGAAAGATCCAAATTTTACGGTTTTTAAATAGATAATACGATACAATAATGTTTAGAGCTGAAAAAAAGCCTAAATAAGGTCTTTCAAAATGTAAAATTTCATTGATACCGGCATAACTTCTTAATGCAACTGTTTTTCCTTCAGTGAAAAAATAATATTCTAATATACCTGCTATAGCAACAAACTGTTTTATAATAATTGCAATAAATAAAAACAATAACCCTTTTTCTAGAGTTTCTTTTTTTATGTATGAGAAAATAAATGGTATTATTAATAAGGGCAGAAGCTTTATGTAAACTTTGGTTTCTAAATTAGAGTCAAGAATATTTAACAGAATTATGTAAGCAAATAATAACCATAGACTAGAAAACAATAGTTGTTTTAATGTGTGTTTGCGCTTCTTAAAAAATAACGTTAAAAAAGTTAACGATAAAAGGGCAACATTATCTAAGAATGTTGAAATTGGTAGAAAGAAAAGTAACCCGTAATAGCAGTAATTTGTTATTTTATCAATGTGTTTCATGCTATTTTTTTTGCTCTATTGTAGATAAACGCTATGAACGCCAAAAATAAAAATATTAAAACTACTTTGGTTAATCTATAAAAGTAAGACATTGAATAAATATTTGTTAGCCATAACGTAAGCTGAAACAACACTATTGCTATAATATAATTCTTTCGTTCTATGGTTTTTATCAAAAGAGTGTAAACAAGTGGAACTATAGAAAATATGAGAAAGTGAACCAAAAGAGCAAGAGGTACAGGAAATATTCGCATTAAAATTGCCGGGTAAGCGTTGGTCCAACTCACTCCATTTGCCCACAACTTCTCCAAATACCTTTGGTGAAATTCTGGCGTAAAATCCTTCATTACAACATGCATTCCGTATGGTAATTCACTCAAATCCCAAGAATTAGGGTGGTCATTATAATTATACTTTTCGTTTACTCCCCAAAACACATGGGCCTGAAGTCCAAAAGCTCTATAGAAAACCGATTCTACTGGTGATAAATTTAAGTATTCAAATGGGTTTTTGTTTGAATACTTAAGTAATACCAACGAAAAAATCAATGAAGCAACCACAATAAGATATCTTTTTTTGAAACTAAGAATATTATAGTTGCGTCTTTTTTGAAAGTTAACTACTGCAAATGAAATTAAGAAACCTATTATCCCATATAAAAATGCTGTAAATTTTTGATCAACACCGACTAAATAAATTATATATAAAACTATTAATAGGAGGGTTGGTTTCTTATACTTGTTAAAGATTAATCCAAAAATAAATGGTAAATATCCTATTGTGCTGCCTAAGATAGCCTTTAACCATGGATATTTGGCTGTGTCCCAATAAGTAAATTTATTTACATCCTCTGAAGTGTATACAGAAGGAGAAGATATTAAACTGATGTAGGCTATAATTACTATTATAATGGCTATATAGTATACTATTGAAATTTCACTTTTTTTTAAAAACCTTAATCTTGGTAACTTTAATGTTAATGCTTTTTTAAAGATTTCAAAAAATAGAATAAATGAGGTTAAGGACACCAAAAAAAACAATAGTAGATAAAAATTAGTGAAAATAAATTCGCCATTCTTTTCCTGTTCACTAATATACGCTCCTTGCTCTATTACTAAAACTGAAGCAAACATCCAGAGATACTGTATAAGAAATGGCAAAAAACAGATAAACATCAATTTTTTCTTTAAAAAAAAATGATAGCTTATCAATACTACTACCAATATGCATATAAGATTAAATATCATTTGACAGAATTGTAAAGTTCAATTTTAAAAACAACATATTGAGTACTGATTTATGAAAAGGCATAACATTAATGTTAAGTTCATTCTGTATATTGATTGGAGAGTCTGAAAATATACTGAAAACAGCACTAGAGTCAAATGTATAAATATTTTTACACTTAATTTTATCAAAAAATAAATCTTCCATACTTATATCTTCTTCAACATACTGGAAAGTATTATTGTTAAAGATTTGTTCAATAGTTTTTACCTCAATTCTAGGTCCATGCCTATGAGGTTTATAAAAAATTATTTTCTCATTATTAAATTCCTTATTTTTTTTGATTATTTGAACTAGCTTTATCAACTTATCCATATAAACTTTTTTACCAAATGAACTACAATATGGTTCTTGCCCCACAATCAATATATTGTCATTTAAATTAGATAAGCTTCGCTTTTCTTTAGGTAAATTCTTTGATTTTTCTGGCCTTATAGCATATCTAGGCTCTCGGACGAGTTGATACTTAACTTTTTCGTAATCGATACCTGTGGTATGTCCTTCATATGAATTAAGTCGCAATCCAAAAGATAATGCTATAACTTTTTTGAGAAAAAAATTAAAACTCGAAACATCTTTTAAGCTATGTTGGTAATAATTTAAAACTCCATCTTCAATAATTATTCCCTGTATGTTTTTAGAAAAATTGAAAAATAAATAATTTGATAATATGTCTTCTAAGGAAGAGTAAAAAAGATTTAACTTACTTGCGTCTTTTAAATAATCAATTTCTTTTAACGCTTTTTTGTAGGCAGAAGTTTTGTCAACAATATTCTTAATTTTTGATATTATTGAATCTGATTGGTTGTATGCTGTTTTTTTTAAAAATACTACCTTATCAAACCTCTCTGTATTTACATCAAAATAATCACTGGTTATGACTACATTATTTCCATTTTTATTTTCTTCTGCAATCATCTCACAGTATTTTAAGTGATGCGTGGAAAGAGCAATATATAGATTATTCATAGTCAATATTTTTAGAGCTGGATTTTCTAAGGTAGATTATACAAATACTAGTGAGAAAGAAAGCAATACACGTTCCTAATACTCCAAATAAATAGGTGAGACCTATTGTAAGAATCAAATTAAATACACCTGATTTAACTGTTAATATAAGTATCGTTTTATCTTTTTGTTTTATGTAAAGATAAAAATGATAAACCAACGAATAATTGATAATTGCTGACGCAACAACTAAAATGAAGAATATATATATATAATCTTCGTACATAGGTATATTTTGCCATTTTAATATAGGAAATACTGCTAATACCAGTATGGCTACAATAATGATTATTTGTTTCATAAACGAGTTCTTAAACCCTTTAAAGTGTTCATTTATTTCTTTACTATTACCTTTTTCAATTAAGGATGGTAACTCAAATGAAACTACTATTGCATTTATATAGACAGAAATAACTAAAGCCAAATTTGAATAAAAACTAAAAACTCCTGTAATTTCTTTACCCAAAAATAAATCTACAATATATCTGTTCACATATTCTATGGTTTTTAGAGACAATGTCCCTAAAAAAAACAAACCACTTATCACTAAGCCGTTCTTAATAAATTGAATGTTAATTTTAAGATTGTTTAAGTTATTTTTAATAGGCTTATATGCTGTTATTACATTTAAAAAAACCGTAATTAAATTAAAAATCATCCAGATTTTTAATATATATATTACTGAAATATCATTGCTGTAGAATATCACTTCTACCGTGAGATAAACCATCCACACAAACACTCTGAAAAAGAACAGTAAATTTGCTAAAAGAATTTTCTTGAATGCTATTTGCATTCTATAAGCTTCTTGGCAAAAATGTTCGGAAAAACAAATAAGGGTCAAAGTAATTACCAATTCACTTGATGATTCAATGAAATCACTAAATATAACAAAGCACCCAAATACTATAAGTGCTACAATAGCGTAAGTAGATAGGTACAGTACAAACGTGCTAAATAATTTTCTAAAAACCTGTGATTTAGAAAGAAGCACTTCTCTTATAGAGTAATTATAAAAGTCAAATCCAAGTATAAAAATTGAAAGTGTTATGGTAGTTGTTATTAACGTATAACTACCGTAATCATCTGCTTCCATTGCCTTTGATAGTACAGCAAAAAAAAGGAACTTTATAGCCAAAGGAGCTACCCTAAGGAACAAGTTAATTAGTTTGAAAATATTATTGTTAGAGAAAGTTAAATATTTAATCATTTATTTCTCATTTAAATAAAAATATAACTTATGGTTGTGTCTCTCTTAAGAAAAACTATTTGTACTATCAATTGTGAAGAGGGCACGCCACCACTGACCTAATAATGTTATTGTTTTTAAATATAAAATAAACTTGATCGAAGAACAATCAGTTATTTTCAATCATATTTAGTGTTAATGGTGTTCCTTTACTTACAGACTGAGTGAACGTTTTTCCTAAAATTTGGTTATAATATTTAGTATGCAATCCGTGACCTGGTCTTACTGATTTTATGTTCTTAGAGTCAATAATGTCACCTGAGTTTACATTTTCAGATACAAAAAGTGATCTAGAAAATTCTCTACTTTTTATCTTCTTTTCAGTCATTTCATAATCTACCTTACCAACCATTTTTTCTGCTTTTCTGACTGCTTTAACCAATTGTGTAAACTCCGATTCGTCCAACGAAAAATGAGCATCTGGTCCACCAATGTTTTTATCTAACATAAAGTGCTTTTCAATCACTTTAGCTCCCAAAGCAACAGCAACTACAGGAGCTTCTATCCCTAAAGTGTGGTCGGAGAGACCTATATTTACTTCAAATCTAGATTTTAAGTCTGGTATAGTAGCTAGATTACAATCTTTTGGCATTGCTGGATATTGAGAAGTGCACTTTAATAAGGTAATGTCATTATTGTTTTGCTTTCTGCACGTATCTAAAGCTAGTTCAATATCTTCAATAGAAGCAATACCTGTAGAAATAATAATAGGTTTACCTTTTGATGCCACATATTCAATTAGCGGAATATCAGTTATTTCAAATGAGGCTATTTTGTATATAGGGTTATCCAAAGATTCCAATAAGTCAACAGCACTATTATCAAAAGGGGAAGAAAAGCAAATTAAGCCTTCGTCTTTGGCTGTTTCAAACAATTCTTTATGCCATTCCCAAGGTGTGTGTGCTTCCTCATATAGATCGAACAAATACCTTCCATCCCAATGTGAGTTATGATTGATTTTAAAATAATCATTTTTTACATCAAGTGTAATAGTATCTGCTTTGTATGTTTGCAATTTTATAGCATCTGCACCAGCTCTTTTCGCTGCCTTAATCGTTTCTTTTGCAATTTCTATGTCGCCTCCGTGATTTGCAGACAACTCTGCAATTATGAATACTGAATCGGTTTTCTGTTTAAACATCTATAATATTGGGCTCTGTTAAAGAAATTTACTGTTTTGTATTAATGCCTCACCAGTTACAATTTCTTCATTTTTACTATTTATTATTTTGGTACTTACTAATGCTCTATGTCTATCCGTAATATGATTTGTAACTTCAAACACGGCTGTGTACTCCTCTAATGCATACATTGGTTTTAAGAACTTTAGATCCTGTTTTAAGTAAATGGTACCTTCTCCAGGAAAATTCATGGCAAATACTTTTGAAAAAATACTTGTACCTAAATAACCGTGAATTATTCTTTTCTTAAATATTGACTTTGAGGCATATTCCTCATCTATATGCAATGGATTTTTATCACCAGAAATTTTTGCAAAATCATCTACATTTTCTTGAGTGTATGAAAATTTTTCTCGGTACGTACTACCTGTTTTTATCTGTTCTGTAGATTTTTGCATACATTTTTTCTTTTATTGTTTTCCATTCACTTTCTATCATTGCCAATCCTACTGCGTCTTGAAAAGCTCCATTTTTAAAACAATGATCTCTATAATAGGCTTCTCGCCTAAAGCCAAATTTTTCGTGCATTTTAATTACTTTATTGTTGAAAGTAAAAACTTCACATCTTAATTTATGCAATTGCATATCTTCAAAAACATATCTCAAAACATTATACTCTACTTTTCCTCCTATACCAGCACCTCTTACAGATGTATCTCCTAAATAAAATGCCCAATAACAGCTATTAAGCGTTTTATTTATACCACTTAAACTGGCTAGACCCAACTGTTTACCTTGATATTCAATTATCCAATATTTTGAAGTATCATCTTTAACTACATTTTTAAACCACTTAAGCTGATCTTCTTTGGTTATTTTCTTATCAGAGTACATATATGATGAAACCTCATCAGAATTTCGCCAGGTTCTAATCTGCTCAATGTCCTTCTCTTGCACCTCAACCAGGCTTATATCGTTATCGTTCATGTAAATTGCTTTATGAGTTTTAAATGTCTCAGAGATTGCTTACCGTCAATCATTTTGTGTTGATTCTTTAACACTTCTAGATGGTTTGGTACATCAATTAGTTTTTTTATTAATACCCTTAATTTGTTTTGAGTAAGTTCTTTTAGGTTTTTATCTATGCCAAATACTAAGTTACGCTTTTTGAATGATTTAAAAGCCTCTGCTTGGTTATCTACAAAATAACCAGAAATTATAGGCATTTTAACACAAAACAACTCAAATAAAATAGTGCTAGTTGGTACTATGGCAAAACTACAAGTTTTCATAACCTTAATCAATTCTATTTCAGATAAATTTTTGTGAATTAAAATTTTGCTCGAGAATTTTTCCTGGAGTGCGTATAGGCTTTCGTTTAAATTTGCTGCGCCTAAAACTATATGTATTTCTTTTATTTGGTCAATTTCCAATAATGCTTTTACAGATGTATGGGTTAAACCAAACATATCAGAACCTCCAAAGTTTACAAACGCTTTATCTAAAGGTTTTAGGGTAGGTGGTTTTTTAGCATATTCTAAAAATTTTGGTCTTAATAAAGCGAAATCCGTTCCTAAAGCCAAATTTGTATATTTTTCAGTTCTAAAATCTTTAACGCTCACCTGAGGTGAGTGATTAATTACCAAATCTGCAAAAAAATGTTCAATTGCTAAATCATCAATATAGATTAATTTGTATCCTACTTTTTTAATCGCTTTTTGATAAGAGGTCGTAAATTGATATCCATCTGCAATAACAATAAACTCACCTGAAGGGAAATTGGCTTGTAGCCAACTTGGCTCATCATCTAAACCAATATGCTTGGGAATGATTTTTAGATTATAATCGTGAGGAACTATAGACGTAGTAGACTCTTCTTTTGTAAGAAAAAAAAAATCATATTCTTGCTTTACTGTCTCAACCAAACTAAAAAGTCTATAAACGTGTCCTAATCCTATTTTAGAATTTCCATCAGCTCTAAAGATTATCCCCTTTTTTTTGTGCATCAATTAATAAATTGGTTAATAAATTTAATTCTAGTTCTTTCGTGATAGTAAGAGCTATGTCTATTTCTTCTTCTAAGTTTTCAGTTTTGGTTTTTTGAATGTTACCAGTGTTTATGGTCTTGAGCCACGGTTTTTGGGATAAAAGTTTAAGAAAATCCTCAAGCCTATAGTGTTCCTTCGGCCCTAACATACTATACATTAAACTCATAAAAGCGTAATCGCTAGCGTAGTCTATCGTAAACCGTAGATTAGCTGTTTCTTTTGATGTTTTATATTTGTAAGTTTCTTTCTTTGAAAAATTATTTTTTATGTAAGGTGTTACATGCTCTTTATCAAAGGGATTGTCTGTATTATTATAAGCCTCAATTATGGCCGAGGACTTTATCATTTCAAAATTGCAACCAATAGGAAGTCCTGAACTACAAGAATAATCTAAATTCTTATCTGTGTGGTTTTGAATAAAAGAGTTTAAAAAATCTTGATCTATGATTGGGTTGTCTGCCGTAAACCTCAACACATAATCAAAATTGGTATCCTTTACTATATCATAAAATCTGGAAAGCACATCATTTTCACTACCCCTATAACAACTTATTTTGTTTTGGTCACAAACACCTTCTAAACGATCATTCTTTGAGTCTTTAGAAGTTGCTAAAAATATCTCATTGATAGGCTCAACGTTTTTAATTGCTCCTACTATTCTTGAAATAATGGTGTTTTTGCTATCTACCGGTAGTGGCATCAAAACTTTTTCTGGCAACCGCTTGGAGCCTAATCTAGCTTGAATAATCGCTACTATATTAAAGTGTCCAACCTCCATCTACTACAATATTTTGTCCAGTTAAATAACTTGAGGCATCAGAAGACAGTAACAATATAATTCCTTTTAAATCTTCTGGGTCACCAATACGTTTGAGCTTTGTTTTATCTTCTAAGCGCTTAACAAAATCTTTGTCTTTTTGAACAGTCTCTGAAGGAAATGGACCTGGAGAAATTGTGTTAACATTAATGTTATATTTTGCCAAATACATTGCGTAATATTTTGATAAATGTATTACAGCCGCTTTAGAGGTTCCATAGTTGGAAGGATTAAGCAGTTCTTCCCTACCGTCATAAATGCTAAGGTCTGGTACTACAATTCCGTACATAGAAGCTATATTAATTATTTTTCCATTATCGGCCTGTTTTAAATATGGTATAACCTCTTTAACAGTATCAAAATATTGATTTAATCCGCCTTCTATGCCAAATCGCCACTGTTGTGATGTTAATTTCTCCGGATGGGCTGTGGCACCAAAATGAGCATTGTTAATTAAAACGTCAATACGGTTTTCTGTATCATAAATATGCTTAAAAGCTTCTTTAATTGAGGTACAGTTAGCAACGTCTAAATTAACAAATTTGACAAGTTCAGAACTATCAGAAAACTTTTCTAAAAATTTTTCTTTATTTCTCCCTGCAACATATACAATGGCATTGTAACTTATTAAGACATCGCACATGGCTTTTCCTAAATGTCCATAACCGCCTGTTATTATTATAACCTTGTCTTTTATATCTTCAAATAATTTCATAAATCATGTTTGGTAAACTTTATAGCCAAATCTATCTAAAATTCTCAATTACAATAAGGGCTTTTGTACAATTATTAAGCTACTTTGATCAAATCTCTATAGAGAGCAAAGGTTCATATTGGTAATTTCTTCTCTGGTTGGATTATAAGCATTATCAGTAACAATATATACAGGTCCTGTAATTTCACTGTAAGATATAATATAATTATTTTCCACCCAATTGCTTATAGCACATAAATCTGAAAGATTGTCATTATCTGTAACAACTACTGCAATACCATCATTAGTATTTAAGAAAGACAGTCCATCCAACGAAATTATTAAATCACTATTATTTAATCCAAATTCAGTAATTCTATCCAAGGTCCCTAAGCCATTTAAATTCGATAAGTTTTGACAGTGTCGAATATTTAACACAAGTAGTTCTTGTATATTTTCTAGGCCTGTTAAACTTGTAAGGTTGTTTAATTCTTCTAATACCAGTCTTTTTATTTGAGTATTATTACTAAATACCGACAAGTTTGATATTCCAATATTATTAAAATAAACCGTACTGTTTTCTGCTATATCTAGGCCATCTAAGTTTTCCAAAGATGGACAATCATAAATACTTATTTGGACACATTTTTCTATAAAATCACTTAGTTGACTTATATCTTGTAACTGATTATTTGCTTCTAAATGTAATCTAGTTAATTGGATAGAATAATCTGTATCTGTCTGAATGTTTTGTAGACCGTCTAAGGTTTCTAAGGACGTATTGTTAATCTCGATAAAATGGTGGACAAACTGAAGTGATTCGAGACCTGTTAGGTCTGTTATATCATCACCTTCTATAGTTATTCCTAATACCGAAGTATAATAAAAATTGTCTATCTGCTCTTGGGAAGTTAAAATTAACGCACCATTAAAAATAGGGTTTTGCAATGTTGTAAAGCTAAAATCGGTAAAGGTTTCGTTACCATTTGAATCTAATGAAAAAACAGAGCCTGTATAGTTAACATTTTCATTCAACCCTGTAAAGGTGTAAGTTCTTGAAGTTAAATTATCAGCCACAACCTCCCCTGAGAGAATAATTTTATATACAACACTAGAGCCAGATTGTACATTGCTTGGTACTGTCCAATCTAGTGTTGCTCCATTATCTGTAATGTCAGAAATTTCGACCTCAATAGTATTGGAGTTATTTCCATCATCATCTGTACCACAAGCAATAAAGATGAAGCATAAAATTAATATAAGGTTTTTCATGATTAAAGTATTTTGCTGATTTACCGAAGGTATAAAAAGTTTATTTAGATTTTTCCTATTGATTAAATTCTTTCTTCTCAAGTTTCCTAAATAAAGCTAGCATTTATTTTAGGCTTTGGGTTTTAAAAAATAAGCTTTATAAACTGGTTTAATCAATGCCAGTTAGAAGGATTGAGAAGTTGGTCTTCGGTCACATCAATCGTATCAATCAATTTGTCCGAAATATCAAAAGTTTTATTTATTTTCTTTATGTTTTCTTCTAATTGATTTTTATTATCTACCCCTATTAAAACATAATCTATATAGTCTTTTTGAAGTACATACTGCAGGGCCAATTCATCTGGGCTTAAATTATTTTGGCTAGCTATCTTATGCACATTCTCCACATAGGGTTTCAGTGATAATAATTTATTTGGTAATTGACTCGGATCCATAAAAAACAAACCTTGCAGAAATGTGGATCTCGTATGTATTGCTATACCCTTCTCTTTAGCTTTTAAAATAATTGAAGCTCGTTTTAAATCATTGTCAAGTAAATTGAAAGGAATTTGGATAAAATCAAAATCACTAAAATTTTCAATAATATCCTCTATCTCTTTATTGGTGTACAGAGATATACCAGCATTCAGTATAATTCCCTCAGATTTAAGAGAAATCATTTCATCGTATAATTTAGTGTTTTTTATAAAACTCTCATAGTTATGAAACATATATCCGTAAAGCTGTTCACTATTTAAAGTCTCACAACAACTCAAAACATGTTTTGATAAATTTTTGTTTGAAATATTAGAGTTCGCCGAAAGCTTACTAATTATATTAAAATTTTTATTTGGATATTGTTTTTGAAACTTTCCAATTACTTCCATTGAAGTCCCATAGGCTTCGGCTGTGTCAAGTGTTTTTATTCCACTACTATGTGCCAGATCTAAAATATCAAATGCTTCTTTTAATGATGGTTTACCAGAGAGATTGTTTATTCCATAGTCCAAACCTAATTGTACCGTACCTAATATAATTTTATTGTTCATTCAATTTGCTCACCAAATGTTTATAAAAAACTTAACGTAGTGTCTATAACATATTCTTGTTCTTCATCACTTAAGCTTGGATACATGGGCAAACTAATACATTTTGAATAATAATTTTCAGCTTGGCTTAAGTCTGCGCTTCCATAACCTATTTCTTTATAATAAGGCAAAGTATGCACAGGTATATAATGTATTTGCGCAAAAATGTTGTTTTCTCTTAGGTAATTATAAAGTGCTTTTCTATCCTCTATTTCAATAACAAATAGATGATGTGCATTATACATCCCATTAGGCAGACTTTGGTATTTTATTTTTCCTTTAAAAGCTTTTTTATAATTATTAGCTAATTCATTACGTCTAGATACACCTTTGCTATTCTTTAAAAGTTGTGTTATACCTAAAGCAGATTGAATATCTGTTAATCTATAATTGTATCCCAACTCCTGCATTTCATAATACCACCCACCATGGTTTTCACTCATGTTTTCTTTGGTAATACCGTGAGTTCTTAACTTAGATAAGTTATTATATAATTTCTCAGAGTTAGTAGTAACCATGCCACCTTCTCCACAAGCTATGTGTTTTACTGGGTGAAAAGAAAAAACCCCTATATCTGCGAAATTACCATTACCGCACATTTGTTTTTCATCTTTTGAATCAGTAAAGTAACCTCCGGGAGCGTGGCAGGCATCTTCAATAAGCCATAAATTATGTTTATCTGCCAACTCTCTAAAATCTTCAAGGTTTACTGGTAAACCGGCAAAATCAACTGGAATAATGCCTTTAAAGAAACCTGCGGGTTTGCTTTCTATTAACTTCCTTGTGCTCTCTAAAGATAAAAGGTATGTTTCTGGGTCAATATCTGCAAACCACACCTCTCCACCTACATAACGAATACAATTGGCTGAAGCAGCAAAAGTAATGGGTGTGGTTATAACACGTTCACCTGGTTTTAATCCCAAAGCCATAACTGCAATATGTAAACCTGCAGTAGCATTAGAAACTGCTACAGCATATTTGGCACCTAAATAATTTGCGAATTTATTCTCAAATTCTACAACTTTTGGTCCTTGGGTTAAGAAATCTGCCGCTAGGGTCTCAACTACAGCATCAATATCGTTTTGGTCTATGTGCTGTCTTCCGTATGGTATAACTTTTTTATCCATTAGACTTCAAAGGTTGGGTCTACATGTTCTTTAATAAGTTTTCTTAAACTTTCAATAGTTTCCCAATCCTCATTCTCTCCAGAGTTATAACTAAATCCTTGGTCTACTTTTTTTGCGTTGAAAGTACTTATGTAATCCTCTAATTTCCATTGGTGAGTTGCTGGTAGTATGGTGTAATATTTACCTAAATCATAAGTGTAAAAAGAATCTGATGATGTAATCATTTCTTCATGTACTTTTTCACCTGGTCTTATACCTACAACTGGTTTTTCACAATTAGGCCCTATAGCTTCTGCAACATCCATAATTTTGTAAGACGGTATCTTAGGCACAAATAATTCACCACCCCAAGCGTGTTCTAAAGCATGCATCACCATATCTACTCCACCTTGAAGAGAGATGTTAAACCGTGTCATATTAGGATCTGTAATTGGAAGTTTATTTTCTTCCTTTTTCTTGTTAATGAAAAACGGAATAACAGAACCATTAGAGCCCATTACATTTCCATATCTAACCACAGAAAAGCGAATAGGATTATCTCCTTTTATATTATTTGCTGCGATGAAGAGTTTATCAGAAGTTAATTTTGTTGCTCCGTATAAATTTATTGGAGCACAAGCCTTATCTGTAGATAAAGCAACTACACGTTGTACATTAGTTCTTAAACAAGCATCTACGACATTTTCGGCTCCATTAATATTTGTTTTTATACATTCGTCAGGATTATATTCTGCTATGTGTACATGTTTCATTGCTGCTGCATGAATAACGTAATCAATATGTTGAAATGCTCTTACCAATCGCTCTTTGTCTCTTACATCGCCTATAAAAAACCTGATTTGAGGAAACTGTTTTTCAGGGTATTCTTGCGCCATTTGAAACTGTTTTTGCTCATCTCGCGAAAAAATCACAAGTTTTTTAATATCAGGATAATTTCGTAAAATGTGATTAGTCAGTGCCTTCCCAAGTGATCCTGTACCTCCTGTGATTAGAATTGATTTGTCCTTTAAGCTAAACATATGATTTTTTTAATTTTTTAAATGTGGTAAAAATACCATTATTAATGATTTGAACAATATATAAGTACTAAACAATCATACCTGCGGCAACCGTTTCATTGGTCATTTCATCGACCAAAATAATGCTACCTGTGGTTCTGTTTTCTCTATAAGAATCTACCATTAATGGTTTTGTAGTTCTTATTCTAACTTTACAAATATCGTTCATGTTTAAAGATTTGTCATCCTCTAAACGTTCCAAAGTTTTAATGTCTATTTTGTAAACCACTTCTTTTATCATGGCTTTTTCTTCATTCGATGTATGCTTAACCAAATATTTTGCTCTTGGTTTTGCGGTTTCATTTTGCAACCAGCATAGCATAACCTCTATGTCTTGACTAGCGTCTGGTTTGTTATTACAACGCACAATCATGTCTCCGCGGCTAATATCAATATCGTCTTCCAAGGTTATAGTTACAGACATTGGCGCATAAGCCTCTTTCAACTTGTTGTCAAAGGTATCAATACTTTTTATTTTGGAAGTAAAACCAGATGGCATTGCTGTAATTACATCACCTACCCTAAGTACACCACTTGCTACTCTACCTGCATAACCTCTATAATCTCTGTGGGATTCTGATTGCGGACGAATAACGGTCTGAACAGGAAAACGTGCATCTATTTTATTGATATCACTACTGATATGAAGCGTTTCTAAAGTATGTAATAAAGGTGCTCCTTGATACCAATCTGTGTGTTTAGAACGATTGACAACGTTGTCTCCGTTTAATGCACTTAATGGTATAAAACGTATATCCTTTATTAATAATTTAGATGAAAATTCTTCAAATTGATTAATGACTTTATTATATGCTTCTTCCGAAAAATCAACCAAATCCATTTTATTCACACAGACAATGATGTGCGGAATTTGAAGCAATGATGCAATAAAAGCATGACGCTTAGTTTGCTCAATCACTCCGTGTCTGGCATCTACCAAAATAATGGCTGCGTTTGCTGTTGAAGCACCAGTAACCATATTGCGTGTGTATTGGATATGGCCTGGTGTATCTGCTATAATGAATTTTCGTTTTGGAGTTGTGAAATACCTATAAGCTACATCGATGGTGATGCCTTGCTCCCTTTCGTCTCTTAAACCATCTGTAAAGAGTGCTAAATCCACTCCATTATGTCCTTTACGTTTACTTGTGTTTTCTATGGCTTCTAACTGATCTTCAAAAATAGATTTTGAATCGTATAACAAGCGACCAATTAAGGTGCTTTTTCCATCGTCAACACTTCCTGCCGTAGTAAATCTTAATAATTGATTATTGTCTATCATATTCAAACTTCATTTAAAAATAACCTTGTCTTTTTCTGTCTTCCATTGCTGATTCTGAACGTTTATCGTCCGTTCTATTACCGCGTTCTGTTTGGCGCATTGTTGAAACTTCGTTTACTATTTTCTCAAGCGTATCTGCTTCAGATTCTAATCCACCAGTAATAGTAATATCTCCAAGGGTTCTGAATCTTATTTTCTTTTGAACGACTTCTTCAGAAGGTTCGAGTTTTAAAAACTCGGAATTTGGTATCCAAGAATTTTGTCTCCAAACGACTTCTCTTTTGTGTGCAAAATATAGACTCGGAATAGCCAAGTTTTCTTTCAAAATATAATTCCAAACATCCATTTCTGTCCAGTTACTTATTGGGAATGCCCTAAAATGCTCTCCTTCAAAATGTCTTCCGTTAAAGATGTTCCACAATTCTGGTCTTTGATTTTTAGGGTCCCATTGTCCAAAATCATCTCGGTGAGAAAAAAAACGTTCTTTTGCTCTTGCTTTTTCTTCGTCGCGCCTTCCTCCTCCAATGGCACAATCTACTTTATTGGTTTCTATAGCGTCTAAAAGGGTTGTGATTTGAAGTGTATTTCTGGTGGCATTTTTACCTCTTTCTTCTGCTACACGTCCATTATCAATAGCCTCTTGCACTGAACCGACAATTAAATTTACTCCAAGCTCTTTTATTAGATTATCTCTAAATTGAATAGTTTCAGGAAAATTATGGCCTGTATCTACGTGCATTAGCGAGAAAGGAATCTTTGCAGGATAGAATGCTTTACGTGCTAAATGCGTTACAACAATAGAGTCCTTTCCTCCCGAAAAAAGAATTACGGGATTTTGGAATTGTGCCCAAACTTCGCGAAGCACATAAATGGCCTCACTTTCTAATTCATCTATGTAATTCAGGTAATATTTAGACATTTTGGAGTTTTAATTTATTAGCTATGGCCTTCATTATTTTATTAACGGCTTGCTCAATGGTTTCCGTTTCTGTTTTAACCTCAACATCAGGTTGGTCTGGAGCCTCGTAAGGTGCCGAAACACCTGTCATGTTTTTTATTTCACCAGCTCTGGCTTTTTTATACAGCCCTTTTACATCACGACGTTCACACTCTTGTAAACTTGTGTTGACAAAAATCTCGACAAAGTTAGCATCTTTAACGACAGTACGAATAGCTTCCCTGTCTTTTTTATATGGTGAGACAAAAGCAGATAGAACCACCAAACCAGCATCTATCATTAAATTTGAGACCTCAGCAATGCGTCTAATATTCTCAGATCTGTCCTTTGGCGCAAACCCCAAATCTTTATTTAAGCCACCACGAACGTTATCTCCATCTAAAATATAGGTTTTAATATTCTTCTCATTAAGTGCCAACTCTAAAGCATTTGCTATGGTAGATTTACCCGAACCTGAAAGTCCTGTAAACCATACAAGAAAAGATCTATGCCCATTTTTTTCTTCTCTATTTTGTCGAGAAATTTGAAAATGATGTGATGTGATATTTTTGGCCATTATATAGTGTTTCCTCTGGATGGTAAACCATAATTTACTTTATACCATACTTTTTCGTGAAGATAATATAATATCATTTTTGTAACAACCTCTGCTGTACCAATTTTAAGTCCGGTCATTGGGTTTCCGGTAATAAACCATGCCAATAGCATAGTGTCTAAAGTTCCCACAATGCGCCATGTGAGTGTTTTTATTAGATGGCGCTTATTGCTGTTTCTTAGGGCTGAATTAAACCAAAATCGTTCATGTAAATAGTATAATGCCATTTTTGTAATGACTTCAACAAAACCTATTTTTAAACCTACTGTTGGGCTCCCTGAAATTATCCACGATAAAATTACGGTATCTATTGTGCCTATAACTCTCCATGTAATGGTTTTTAGAATATGTCTTTTTTGCGAAGTACCTATCATTTCACGAAACTATAAACCTAGGATTAAGTAGATTTTTTTTATTGTAAAGTAAAGGTTCTTTTGTTTCTTGTGAAATGACATCAATTCCAACAGAGTTGCAGATAGCTTGGCCAGCAGCTGTATCCCATTCCATGGTTGGTGCAAATCGCGGATAAACATCTGCCTTGCCTTCAGCTATTATACAGAATTTTAATGAGCTTCCTTTTGAAACTATTTCTACATCTCTTCCTGTTTGTTTTAGAATTTCAATGTATTCTTGCGTTTCTGAGTTCATGTGTGAACGACTTCCTACAACTCTTACTTTATTGTTTTCTGAATTTGCTTTATTCAAAACTTGAGCAACTTCAAATACTTTAGAAATTTCAGTTTTATGTGAATTTAATTCAGATTTATAGGCTTGTTTTTCTTCAACATTGGCAAAATATAATGTTTTGGATACAGGAACATAAATAACTCCGAGTAGTGGTTTTCCTTCTTTAACTAACGCAATGTTTACCGTAAATTCACCGTTGCGTTTGATGAACTCCTTAGTACCATCAACAGGATCCACAATCCAACAGGTTTCCCAAGTTTGTCTAATGGTAAAATCCGTTTGTTTGTTTTCTTCGCTGATTATGGGAAATTCAGTTTGCTTTAAATAGGAATTAATTATTGTGTTGGCATTTTTGTCTGCCTTTGTTAATGGCGATTTATCTTCTTTATATTCCACGGCTATATTAGAGTTGTAAACTTTCATGATAGCCTCACCTGCTTCTAAAGCCGCTTTTATTGCTGTGTTTAGACTAATTTTCATTTAAATTTAAAATTGCTTGTTTTAAACTTTCTTTCCAAAAGTGTATTTCTATCCCTAAAGATTTTTCGATTTTTGATGAATTCAAAACACTATACTTTGGGCGTTTTGCCGCTGTGGGAAAATCTTCTGTAGTGATTTTACTTAATTTAATTTCAATGTTTGATTGCGCAAAAATTTCCTTTGCAAAATCGTACCAACTACACTCTCCTTTATTGCTGAAGTGATAAACCCCATAATTAGTTTCTTTAATTTCTATAAATGTCATTATTGCTTTAGCCAAGTCTACAGCATATGTTGGACTTCCTATTTGATCACCAATAACACTTAATTCATCACGTTCACGGCCTAATCTGAGCATGGTTTTCATGAAATTGTTACCATATTCTGAATACAACCAAGAGGTTCGGATAATGAAGTGTTTGACTAGTAACTTTGAAATAAGCTGTTCCCCTTCGAGCTTGGTTTTTCCATAAACACCTATTGGGTTTGTAAAATCTTTCTCTAGATATGGTTTGTTAGAATTGCCGTCAAAAACAAAATCAGTTGAAACAGAAATTAGTGTGGCCTCATTTTCAGCACATGCATTTGCCAAATTTTTTACTCCCACAACATTTACATTATAAGCTTTTTCTGCATCCGTTTCTGCTTTATCAACTGCAGTATATGCTGCACAGTTAATGCAATAATCTATCCGATTCTTCTTAAACTCTTTTGCAACCAACTGGTAATTGGTTATATCTAATTCTGAAGAGGATTTAAAAATAAAGTCAAAAGCCGTGTATAAAGCCGTAATACTATGTATAGATTGTGCCAATTGTCCGTCTTTCCCTGTCACTAATATTCTCACTCTGGTTTTATGTTTTTGAGTTCTGGAAGTATTAGGTCTTTCTCTGAAAGAATTAATTCTGTATGAGGTAAAATCCAATCTATGTCCAAATCCTTATCGTTAAAAATTATTCCAGATTCTGAGTTTTTATTATAAAAATTATCACATTTATAACTGAAAATGGTTTCATCCTCTAACGTCAAAAAACC